>NZ_JAWXQV010000090.1:0-112289 GCF_033843325.1 Klebsiella sp. JN_Kp126
AGTACTCGGCTACGAACCGAGCGGTCGGAGGTTCGAATCCTCCCGGATGCACCATCTTCTCCGAGATAGCAGCTACGCTGTTGTTTCATGGTCTGCGAGATAATCGCCAGCGCCAGGGAGGATAACGTTGCTTCAGCAACGGCCCGAAGGGCGAACCCAGTGAGTCATCCTCCCGGATGCACCATCTTCTCCGAGATAGCAGCTACGCTGTTGTTTCACGGTCTGCGAGATAATCGCCAGCCACTCTCCTTGCCTCAAAACCCCTTAAGCGCAATCATTCACCTTATTCTTCAGCACTTTTTTCATTGGCAACTCCCTCTTTCCACTATAATTTATTCCTGTATATCGATCTGATTTTGGGTGAGATAAGTGCAAGGAGAGAAATCCATGAAATGGTTCAAAGCAATATCTGCGTTTTGCGCGACGCTTCTGGTCGCCGTATCGCTGGCGGGCTGCGCAGGTTCGTCCACAAAGGAAAGTACTGGTGGGTACATTGACGATACCGTCGTGACCACCAAAGTCAAAACCGCGCTCTTCAATGATAAAGAGATTAAGTCTTCGGAAATTAGCGTCCAGACCTTTAAAGGTCGTGTACAGCTGAGCGGCTTTGTCTCATCCGCCGAAAGCGCTAAACGTGCGGTAGAAGTGACGCGAACAGTGCAGGGCGTTCGCGTGGTGGAGAACGATTTAAGAATCAAATAAACGCATCAGATTGCATCTGTATCGACAAGGGTGCCTTCGAGCGCCCTTGTCGCATCTGCCGCTGGCAGCGACAAACCTGACCTTTTGCGTTACAGTAAGACCTCCTTAACCGGTTGGTGAGAAGACGATGTACGAACGTTATGCAGGACTGATTTTTGATATGGATGGCACGATCCTCGATACCGAGCCGACGCATCGTAAGGCATGGAACGAGGTTCTCGGACGTTACGGTATGCGTTTTGATATGCAGGCTATGGTCGCGCTTAACGGCTCTCCAACCTGGCGGATTGCTCAGGCCATTATCGAATTAAACCAGGCTGATTTAGATCCTCACCTTCTGGCGCGGGAAAAGACGGACGCGGTGAAAGCGATGCTGCTTGATAGCGTCCGTCCTCTGCCGCTGATTGAAGTGGTTAAAGAGTGGCACGGTCGTCGTCCGATGTCAGTCGGTACCGGCAGCGAGAGCGCCGTTGCTGAAGCGCTGCTGGCCCATCTGGGCCTGCGTCACTACTTCTCGGCGGTGGTTGCCGCCGATCATGTCGCCAACCATAAACCCGCTCCTGATACTTTCTTACTCTGCGCTGAGCGCATGGGCGTTGCGGCGGAAAAATGCGTGGTCTTTGAAGATGCGGACTTCGGTCTGCAGGCGGCGAAGCGCGCCGGAATGGATGCCGTGGACGTGCGATTGTTGTGAGCGACGCGCTGTCGCTGATATCGCTGTTTGCCAGCAGCTTTTTAAGCGCCACGCTGCTTCCCGGTAACTCGGAAGTGGTGTTGATCGCCATGCTTCTGGCGGGAGTGAGTCAGCCGTGGTTACTGGTTTTAATAGCAATAATCGGTAATAGCCTTGGAGGGGTAACTAACGTTATTCTGGGGCGCCTGTTTCCGCTGCGCAAGACATCGCGCTGGCAGGAGAAGGCGACCGGCTGGCTGAGGCGTTACGGCGCGGTCACGCTATTATTAAGCTGGGCGCCTGTTATAGGCGATTTGCTGTGTTTACTGGCGGGATGGATGCGCATTTCCTGGGGACCAGTGCTCTTTTTTTTATGCCTTGGCAAAGCATTACGCTATATCGTCATTGCGGCGATAACGCTTCAGGGCATGACGTGGTGGCACTAATTGGACTGACGGTTCAACCATTACAATTATGCTAATTCAAACGATTTCGACAGGCGGGAGGTCAAATTGATCCCGGACGTATCACAGGCGCTGGCCTGGCTGGAAAAAAATCCGCAGGCGCTGCAGGGTATTCAACGTGGTCTTGAACGCGAAACGCTGCGCGTCAACGCTGACGGCACGCTGGCCACTACCGGTCATCCGCAGGCACTGGGTTCAGCGCTGACTCATAAATGGATTACCACCGATTTTGCCGAAGCTTTGCTGGAATTTATTACGCCGGTTGATGGCGATATCCAGCATATGCTCACCCTCATGCGCGATGTTCATCGCTATACCGCACGCCATATTGGCGACGAGCGGATGTGGCCGCTGAGCATGCCTTGCTATATCGCGCCCGGCCAGGATATTGAACTGGCGCAGTACGGTACCTCTAATATCGGCCGCCTGAAAACGCTGTATCGCGAAGGGCTGAAAAATCGCTACGGCGCGCTGATGCAAACCATCTCCGGCGTGCACTATAACTTCTCGCTGCCGATGGCTTTCTGGCAGGCTAAGTGCGGCGTTGAGGATGCTGAAAGCGGTAAAGAGGCGATTTCAGCGGGCTATTTCCGCTCCATTCGCAACTATTACCGTTTTGGTTGGGTGATTCCATACCTGTTCGGCGCCTCTCCGGCGATCTGCTCATCGTTCCTGCAGGGCAAACCGACGGCGCTGCCGTTTGAGAAAGCCGGCAACGGCATGTACTACCTGCCGTATGCGACCTCGTTGCGTCTGAGCGATCTGGGCTATACCAATAAATCGCAAAGCAATCTCGGAATTACGTTTAACGATCTCTACGAGTATGTGGCAGGATTGAAGCGGGCGATTAAAACGCCTTCCGAAGAGTATGAAAATATCGGGCTGGAGAAAGACGGTAAGCGTCTGCAAATCAACAGCAACGTGCTGCAGATCGAAAACGAGCTGTACGCGCCGATTCGCCCGAAACGCGTGACCCGCAGCGGCGAAACGCCTTCCGACGCGCTGCTGCGCGGCGGTATTGAGTACATTGAAGTTCGCTCCCTGGATATCAATCCGTTCTCACCGATTGGCGTTGATGAGCAGCAGGTGCGTTTCCTCGATCTGTTTATGGTCTGGTGCGTGCTGGCCGATGCGCCGGAGATGAGCAGCGACGAGCTGCTGTGCACGCGCACCAACTGGAATCGGGTGATTCTGGAAGGCCGTAAGCCGGGCCTGACGCTGGGTATTGGCTGCGAAACCGCTCAGTTCCCGCTGGCTCAGGTCGGCAAAGATCTGTTCCGCGATTTACGCCGCGTGGCGCAAACGCTGGATAGCATCCACGGATGCCAGGCCTATCAGCAGGTCTGCGATGAGCTGGTCGCCTGCTTCGATAACCCGGAATTAACCTTCTCGGCGCGCATTCTGCGTTCTATGCTTGAAGAGGGGATTGGCGGTACCGGCAGAGAGCTGGCCGATCGGTATCGGACGATGCTGCGCGAAGAGCCGCTGGAAATTTTAAGCGAAGCGGATTTTGTCGCCGAGCGTGAAGCATCGGTACAGCGTCAGAAGAAGGTGGAGGCGGCGGATAGCGAGCCGTTTGAAGCGCTGCTGACACGGCACGCGTAGTTTTACGAGCCGTAAAAAAGAAAACGGCCACATCACTGTGGCCAAACTTTCATCTCTGATTCAGGGATGATGATGATAATAAATGCGCGTCTTTCATATACTCAGACTCGCGGCCTCAAAAAGAGTTCATTTTATTTTAAAAAAAATCACTATCGGAGGTGAAGAATGCCGTTGTTAGATAGTTTCACAGTCGACCATACCCGAATGGAAGCGCCTGCGGTGCGTGTCGCGAAGAAAATGAACACGCCTCACGGCGATGAAATCACCGTTTTCGATCTGCGATTCTGCGTGCCAAACCAGGAAGTGATGCCGGAAAGAGGCATTCACACCCTTGAGCACCTGTTTGCCGGCTTCATGCGCGATCACCTGAACGGCAATGGTGTGGAAATTATCGACATCTCTCCGATGGGCTGCCGCACCGGGTTCTATATGAGCCTGATCGGTACGCCGGACGAGCAGCGCGTCGCGGATGCCTGGAAAGCGGCGATGGCCGACGTGCTGAAGGTGAAAGATCAGAATCAGATCCCGGAGCTGAACGTTTATCAGTGCGGAACCTACACCATGCACTCGCTGGAGGAAGCTCAGGAAATCGCTCGCCATATTATTGAGCGCGATGTCCGCGTCAACAGCAACGATGAGCTGGCGCTGCCGAAAGAAAAACTGCAAGAACTGCACATCTAGTGCTTCTGCCACGGCCCGGCGAACCGCGTCGGGCCGCTACTCCCTGACGCCGCGATGTCGACGACTTTAACCTTCAATTTTCAACACCGTTCGCTGGTGCCTTTTGCCCATGATTACGCCCATGGCGATAGCGAACCCTGGCATCAGCACGATTGCGCCCAGCTGCTGCATATCCTCAGCGGCGTGGTGCGGGTGGAAACCGCGCAGGGTTATTGGATTGTGCCGCCGGGGCGTGGCGTCTGGCTGCCCGCCGGTACGCCGCATACCCTACGGGTGACCGGCGTCGCGGCCGCGCGAACCCTGTTTATCGATCCCCTTGCCCGGGCCGATCTCCCCTCATCCTGCCAGATAGTCCAGGTGACTCCGCTGCTGCGTGAACTGATCGTCGCGTCGCTGACGCTGGCGGAATCCTACGCGCCGGGCAGCCGCGATGAACGCATTTACGAACTGATCCTCGATGAAATTCGCGGCATGGCGGTGCTGCCGTTTGGCCTGCCGGAGCCGCAAAGCGAAGCGCTGCGCCGTTTATGCCAGAAGGTAAGAGAAGCGCCCGGCGAACCCTGGAGCAGCGCCGAGGCGGCGAAGGAGAGCAGCATGAGCGAGCGCACGCTGAATCGTCATTTTCAGCAGCAGACCTCGCTCACCTGGAGCGAGTGGGTGCGCCGGGCGAAGCTGATGGAAGCGCTGGTTCGCCTGGCACAGGGGCATTCGGTACTGCGGGTGGCGCTGGATCTCGGCTACGGTAGCCATAGCGCTTTTAGCGCCATGTTTCGTCGGGTGATAGGCGTGGCCCCCAGCGACTACTTCCGCTCGCCGGCGTAATGGCCTGCGCTCATCGCATTGCACAACGCCTGCAGCGAGGCGCGCGCCACGTCGCTATCAATTCCTACCCCCCAGCGGCTGTCGCCATTCGGGAATACGCAGCGAATATAGGCCACTGAACGGCTGTCGCTACGTTCACCGAGGGTATGCTCATGATAATCTTTAATCACGATGTGTTGCTTTAACAGGCCGCTCAGCCCGCTGGCGGCGGCGGACAGCAGGCCGTTGCCGCGGCTCAGCAGTCGTCGCGTTTCACCGGCGATGCGCAGGGTCGCCTGCAGAGAAAGCTGGCCGTCCTGCTGGCTATCGCTTTGGTAATCCAGCAGCGCAAGCGGCGGCTGGGGCAGAAGTCCGTAGCGGGCGCGAAACAGCTGCCACAGCGCGTTCTGGGTCATCTCTTTACCATGCGTATCGGTTTCGTGCTGAACGTGCAGGCTAAAATCCTGCTGCAGCGCGCGCGGCAGCTTCAGGCCATGATTCTGCTCAATCAGCCACGCGCTGCCGCTTTTGCCGGACTGGCTGTTGACGCGGATCACCGCTTCGTAGCTACAGCCGATATCCTGCGGGTCGATGGGCAGATAGGGCATTTCCCAGCAATCGCCGGGCCGGCGGGCATCGAACCCTTTTTTGATCGCATCCTGATGCGAGCCGGAAAAGGCGGTATAGGCGAGGCTTCCCGCCCACGGGTGGCGCGGATGAACCGGGATCTGGTTGCAGCTTTCGACAATTTCGACCACCCGGTTCATTTCGGAGAAGCTGAGCCGGGGATCGACGCCCTGGCTGTAGAGATTCATCGCCAGCGTCACCAGGCAGACGTTACCGGTGCGTTCGCCGTTGCCGAACAGGCAGCCTTCGACGCGGTCGGCGCCGGCCATCACCGCCAGCTCCGCGCTGGCGACGCCGGTTCCCCGGTCGTTATGCGGATGGACGCTGATGCACACATCGGCGCGGCGCGAGAAGTGACGACAAAAATACTCAATTTGATCGGCATAAACGTTAGGCGTGCTCACTTCTACCGTCGCGGGCAGATTGATAATCATCGGCCGTTCGGCGCAGGGCTGCCAGATTTCCGCCACCGCTTCGCAAATCTCCAGCGCGAATTCCGGCTCGGTGAAGCAGAAGGTTTCCGGGGAATACTCGTATTGCCAGCGGGTCTGCGGCTGCTGTTCGCACTGCTGGCGGATAAGCCGGGTGGCGCGGGTCGCCAGCTCGACCACCTGCGCTTTGTTCATTCCAAAAACCAGCTCGCGGAACAGCGGAGCGGTGGCGTTATAGAGGTGAACGGTGGCGCGGTGGGCATCGCGTAGCGATTCGAAGGTCCTGAGGATTAAATCTTCCCGCGCCTGGGTCAGCACCTGAATCGTCACATTCTGCGGGATACGCCGTTCTTCAATCAGTTGACGCACAAAGTTGAAATCGGTTTGCGAAGCCGAGGGAAATGCCACCTCGATCTCTTTAAATCCGCACTCCAGCAGCAAGTCCCAGAACTGCAGCTTGCGCGCGCTGTCCATCGGCTCGGCCAGCGCCTGGTTGCCGTCGCGCAGGTCGGTGGAGAGCCAGCGGGGGGCGCGGGCTATTTTTTGCTCCGGCCAGCGGCGGTCGGGCAGGGCAATCGGCGGATAGGGACGGTATTTTTCACCGGGTTGAGTCAGCATGATTTTCTCCTTCTTAGCGGATCTTCATCGTGCACGACAGAACGAAAAGGCATCTCCAGCGAACTGGACATCAACTAGCGTAAACCGGACAACCTGCGTTTTGGGCAATAAAAAAGGGATCCGCAGATCCCTTCAGGTCAAACCTTAGTGCGCGCCGCCGCCGCCGCCCCCGGCGCTAAACGGCGGCCTGGCAAACCACACCAGCCCGAGCAGTAGGATAAATATCGCCGCCGAGAACCAGAAAATTTCGTTGGCGGAGATAATCAGCCCCTGGTTGGTTATCTGCTGCGCTATCCAGCCGGACGCCTGCTGTTGCGTCATCCCTAATCCCTGCAGCTGATCGTACATCTGCTGGGCGTTGGGATTATACGGCGTCACCGATTCGGTAAGTTGAGCATGGTGCAGCGCCTCGCGGTTCGTCCACATGGTGGTGGTAATCGAGGTGCCGATGGAGCCCGCCAGGGTACGCGTGAAGTTCGACAGGCTCGATGCCGCCGCCAGCCGTTCCGGCGGCAGGCCGGACAGCGTGATGGTCGTCAGCGGCATAAAGAAGCAGGCCACCGCGAAGCCCTGGATAAACTGTGGCCACGCCGAGGCGCCGAAGTCCATACCCGGTTCGAAGGTCCACGCGCGCCAGTAGAAACAGACCGCGTACATAATAAAGCTGAAGGTGACCAGCCGACGCATATCCAGCTTATGCGCGAAGCGGCCGATAATCGGCGACAGGATAACCGGGATCACCCCGACCGGCGCCGAGGCCAGGCCGGCCCAGGTGGCGGTATAGCCGTATACCTCCTGCAGTAGCTGCGGCAACAGCACGATAGCGCCGAAGTAGAGCATATAGGCGAGGCTGATACACAGGCAGCCGATGGTGAAGTTTCGCGACTTAAAGAGCGACAGGTCGACTATCGGGTTGTCGTCGGTTAGCTCCCAGACGATCAGGAAGCTTATCGCCACCACTGCGACAATGGTCAGGATGATGATCTCGTTTGAGGCGAACCAGTCCAGCTCTTTACCCCGGTCGAGCATCACCTGCAGGCTACCGATACCAATAATCAGCAGCGCCAGGCCAACGCCGTCAATCCGCCGCTGCTCGGTGCGGGTTTCGCGGTTGCGCAGGGTCTGTAGCGTCATGACCACCACGGCGATGCCAATCGGCACGTTGATAAAGAAGATCCAGCCCCAGTGGTAGTTGTCGCTGATATAGCCGCCGAGGATGGGGCCGCAAATCGGCGCGACGATCACCGTCATTGACCACAGCGCCAGGGCGATAGAGCGCTTGGCGGGCGGATAGTTGCTGAGCAGCAGACTTTGCGACAGCGGGATCAGCGGACCGGCGACGATCCCCTGAATCACGCGGAAGAAAATCAGCATCGTCAGGCTGTTTGACATGCCGCAGGCCCAGGAGGCGATGGCGAACGCCACCGTCGACCAGAGGAACAGCTTCACTTCACCTACGCGTTTTGCCAGCCAGCCGGTAATCGGAATGGAGATAGCGTTCGCCACCCCAAACGAGGTGATAACCCAGGTCCCCTGGCTCAACGATGAGCCAAGGTTACCGGCGATGGTGGGGATGGCCACGTTGGCGATGGTGGAGTCCAGCACCTGCATAAAGGTCGCGAGCGACAGCGCAATGGTCATAATGACCAGCTGCGCGCCTTCCAGCGGTTTTTGCTGTTGCATTACGCTCACCCCGAATTATCCGGCGTTGGCCTGGATGATGTCGTTTATCAGCTTATTGACCGGCTCAAGGCCGATTTCGCGGGCATTACTTTCGTAAACCGGAGAGCTGCGCACCTGGCTTGCCAGCATCTCGCCGCCGCGGTCGGTGGTGTTCACCTCAACCAGGGTCGAAAGGCCGATGCGCAGCGGGTGCTCTGCCAGCTGTTTTTCATCGAGCTCAATACGTACCGGCAGGCGCTGAACCACTTTGATCCAGTTGCCGGTGGCGTTCTGCGCGGGCAGCAGCGAGAAGGCGCTACCGGTGCCCATATCGAGGCCGACCACTTTACCGGTGTATTTCACATCGTCACCGTAAATATCGCTGATCACGGTAGCCGGCTGACCGATACGCATGTGCGCCAGCTGGGTTTCTTTAAAGTTGGCGTCAATCCACAGGTTGGTCGCCGGCACGACGGCCATCAGCGGGGTGGTACTGCTGATTTGTGCGCCGGGCTGTACGGAGCGACGCGAAACGTAGCCGCTAATCGGGCTGACGATTTTCGTCCGCTGCAGGGCCAGCCAGGCGTTACGCACTTCGGTGGCCGCTTGTAGTACCGCAGGCTGCTGTTCCAGCTTCGTGCCCAGAACGATCGCCTGATTGGCGTTGTATTGCTGAATCGCCACGTCCAGTTCGGCCTGCGCGCTGGCAACCGTGTCGCGCGCGTGCTGCAGCTCTTCGCGGCCAATCAGGTTGGCGGCCCCCAGCGGAATACGACGGTTAAGGTCGGTCTGCGCCTGGGAAAGCGCGGTTTTTTTCACGTCGATGCTGGCCTGCAGCTGCTTGCTGTTGATCATCTGCTGGCGCGTTTGACGTACGCTGGCGGCCAGCTGGGTTTGCGCTTTTTCAAACGCCTGCTGGGCATCGGTCTGGTCGAGGGTGACCAGCGGATCGCCTTTTTGCACGTAGTCGGTGTTGTCGGCCCAGACTTTCGTCACGCTGCCGGACACCTGCGCCATAATTTGTACCTGATTCCCTGCCACGTACGCGTCGTCGGTCTCTTCGAAGTGACGCAGTACCAAAAACCAATAAATCCCGTATGCCACGGCAACAATAATAAAGAGCAAGGTCAGCAGCAGGAGGGCGCCTTTACGTTTCCCTTTTTTGTTGCCCGGTTGCTGCGGGGTTTGGCTCTCCGCATTTGCGCTCATGTTATTCTCCACGATCTTATTATTTCACATCGGCTGAGCCGACCTGTTTATCAGAAAGGCCAGCAGAAGATCTGCTGGCCTGTCCGTTTTCCTTGTCAATCCAGAAAAATTGTTGAGCGGTTGGTTCCGCGCTTAGCGCAGAGACTCCGCAAGCACGCCATCCTCTTCCATTTGGTCAAGGCGACCAAGCAGCTTACGGGTGATGTGCTCGAGCTGATCTTTTTCGCTGGTGCTTAAAGAAGACCAGAGTTGATGCAGGCAGTTGTGCTGCGGGGGTAACACTTCGCGCAGGAACTGATGCCCCTTTTCGGTAAGCTGTAAATGCAGGCAGCGACGATCGTTATCGCTTTCGCGGCGCTCAATCCAGCCGCGTTTTTCCAGCTCGTCGGCAATGCGCGTGGCGTTGGTACGCGAAGAGCCCAGCGCGCAGCTCAGCTCGGAAGGCTGAATGCTGTGGTTTTCCTGAGACTCGAGCGTGATCAGCGCCATAAACAATGTCTCGTTAATCCCTTGCGCTTTCAGCATCTTGTTGCGGTTTTCCAGCAATTTTCCCTGCATATGCATGCAAAGACGGGTGAGCAGAATCTCCTGAAAAGGAAAGTCTTCGTGACGGCTGGCGCGGAACTTGAGCATTTGCTCAATGGGAGTAAACGAACTATCCATTTTGGTTATGACCTCATTAATTACAGTCGATATAATAACTATTGTGACAAATAAATCAAATGAATTATTGACAGAAATTGATACTTTAAGCTTATAGCCATGTGCCGATTTTCCAGACAACACCGTAGGTTAGGGCGCTTAATAGTGTAGGCAAAATAATGCTGCGCGTTTTCCAGAAAGCCAGGCCCAGCACGGCGAAGCCAGCCAGCGTGGGCAGCAGGCGGCGGGCATCGTGGAGAATTTCCGGTACGCTGGAGACCACCAGCAGCGCGCAAATAGAGGCGATGCCGATGGTGTCCAGCAGCACGCTGACCGGCCCGCGACGCGTCGGACGCGCGTTCCCGGCGCGCAGGCGCAGCGGCAGATAGCGGAACAGATAATTTACGCAGCCGACCACGAGGCCGATAATTAAAACATCACTGTTCATCGGGCATCCCCTCAATGCTGGCCTGCACCAGCGCGGTCAGACAGCCGCAGACGATCCCGGCAAGGATGGCGGCGGGAATGGAAAACAGGATGATCCCCCCCAGCGCCCCTGCCAGCGCGGCGGTTACGCTAAGCGACTGCTTGCGCTGGAAAGAAGCCAGCAAAAAGCTCATAAACAGCGCGGGAAGCATAAAGCCCAGCGCCGCTTCCACCGCCGGAAAGTCGGTCAGCAGGCCGCTGCCCGAATAAGCGCCGATCAGCGTACCGAAGACCCATGACGCCCAGGACATCAAAGCGATACCGATCATCCAGTTTTCGCTCCAGCGTCGATTGTCGCGTACCAGTTTAGCAGTGGCGGCGGCAAAGACCTCATCGGTCAGGCCGAATGCCCATACCGCGGTTTTTTTCTTGCTCAGCGCGCGCTGGATGCGGCTGCGCAGGGAAGGGCCGTAGAGAACGTGGCGAACGTCCATCGCCATGACGGTGAGCGCGGCGACCCACAGCGAGCTTCCCGCCGCCAGCATCGCGGTGATCACGAACTGGCTGGCGCCCGCGTAAATAATGCAGGAGAAGAACAGACTTTCCAGCGGAGTGAAGCCGAGCTTAGTGGCGTTGAGGCCGAAGGCGAAGGCCACGGGGATATAGCTGATGACGATCGGCAGGCTGTCTTTCAGGCCTTCAGCCAGCGTGGCCGCGTCAGCGGGAGGAGAGTGCGTCAATGCGTCAGGATTTTCCATAGGAATTGCTTATTGATAACTCACGTGAAAATCACATGATTAAACAGGTGGATTTACCTTAGCAGAGAGCGGTGCGGCTTAACAGTAACGAAAACGTTGATGGCTAAAGTTATGCAGTTTATTTGCATATCAATCCATCATTTAGAACAGGAGATGTCGTGTTGTGCAGGATGCGGTCTTCCCCGGGGCGGCGCAAAGCGCCTTGCCCGGGCTACGGCTTTTGTAGCCCGGGCAGATGCGTAGCATCGCCTCCGGGAATTGGCTATAAAGTGGGAGACTATTTCTGCGCGGCCAGCGCTTCGTTCACCCAGCCGTCAAACTGCTGCTGGTGGGCTTTGATCCAGCCGTCGACGTGGCCTTGGATATCTGCTTCTGAACCATGTCCCTCGTGCATCATGGCATTCTCGGCGTTGATGTCGGCAATCGGCAGCTTCATGATGCTAAACAGCTTCGCCGCCGCCGGGTTTTTCTCGGCCCAGGCCTTATTGGCGACGATATGCATGGTGCTGACCGGGAAGCCGTAGTTGGCGCCATTAGAGAGCTTCGTGTCGATGTTTTTTTGCACACCCGGCAGGGAGGAGAATGGCACCTGCAGCCAGACGACGTCTTTACCCGGCTTCAGCACATCGCTGACCCAGTAAGGCGTCCAGGTGTAGTAGATGACCGGCTTGCCCTCTTTATAACGGGCAATGGTGTCGGCCATCATGGCGGCATAGTTACCCTGATTGTGGGTGACGGTATTATTCAGGCCATAGGCATCAAGCTGATGGTTGATCACCGCTTCACAGCCCCAGCCCGGGGTGCAGCCGGTCAGGTCGGCTTTGCCGTCGCCGTTGGTGTCAAACAGTTTGGCGATTTTCGGGTCTTTTAACTGATCGATAGATTTAATGTGGTACTGCTCGGCCGTTTTCTTATCAATCAGATAGCCCTGCGCCGCGCCGTTCACAAACACGCCTTCGCGATAGAACTTTTTATCCCCGCCGGCGGCAGCGTACATATCGTCGTGCAGGGGCTGCCAGTTGACGGCGGTAAAAGTGGCGTCGCCGGAGGCGAGCGAAGTATAGCCAACGTTGTAATCCACTTCGCTCGGCTTATCGACGGTATAACCGAGTTTCTCCAGCGCGCGGCTGACCAGCAGGGTCTGGAAGGTCTCTTCCGAAATGGTGCTCTGAATCGGCTTAACGGTAATGCCTTTGCCAGGCAGATCCGCCGCGAAGGCGGTGGTGGAAATGAGGGCGGTTAACGCTGTGGCAAGGATCGCTGTATGTCGCATCGTTGTTCCTTTTACTTATCAGAAGGGAAGTCTATCCCCCCGGCTGTCGGGGGGATGGACTCTTATTTACAGAAAGGGCGAGTTATCAGCCCCAGTGGGCCGGTTGCATACCAGCGGCGGTTGCCGCGGCTGCGCGAGTCCCGTCCTACGGCCTGAGTCAGACGGTCAAGAATAATGGCGAGGATAACAATCCCGACGCCGCCAACGGTGGCCAGGCCCATATCAAGGCGACCGATGCCGCGCAGTACCATCTGGCCGAGACCGCCAACGGCAATCATTGAGGCGATGACCACCATCGACAGGGCCAGCATCAGCGTCTGGTTGACCCCGGCCATAATCGTCGGCATGGCCAGCGGTAGCTGAACCTTAAACAACAGCTGACGCGGGCTGGCGCCGAAGGAGCGCGACGCTTCAATCAGATCCGCCGGCACCTGGTTAATCCCCAGAATGGTCAGACGAACAATCGGCGGCAGGGCGAAGATAATGGTGACCACCACGCCCGGAACGTTGCCGATACCGAACAGCATCACAATGGGCACCAGATAGACAAACGCCGGCGTGGTCTGCATCGCGTCGAGCAGCGGACGGATAATTTTCGCCGCCCGCGGGCTCCGCGCTAGCCATATCCCAAGCGGCAGGCCGATCAGCATACAAAACAGCAGCGCGGTCAGCACCAGCGCCAGGGTCACCATCGCCTGCGACCAGGCGCCGATAGCGCCGATAGCGATCAGCGAAATCAGCGTCGCCGCGCCCATGCCGACGCTGGAAATCTGCCAGGCAATCAGCGAGAAAATAATAATCGCCACTGGCGCCGGCATACCCAGCAGCAGCTGCTGGAAGGCGCTCAGGATGTAATCCACCGGTACGCGTATTCCCTGGAATACCGGACGAAAATGCATCACGACCCAGTCGATGCCGTGCGTGACCCAGCTGTCGAGCGGGATCAGCGTTTTATGGAACGGGTCCATAATATTGAAGTGTTCCGGCTGCGGCGCGGGCGCGCTGCTCAGCCAGTCGGCACCGCCGCCATCGGTCGGCGCCGGCGTAGAGGTGCCCCAGGCATCGGCGGATTGCGCTGCGCTATCCGCCGCCGGTGCGGTGTCCCACGGGTTAGATTGATCAGCCATTGTTTGCCCCCTCGCGATCTAAAGCCTGCAGCAGCATCCGTTTGGAAATGATGCCGATGTACTGGTGCCCCTCGTCGACAACCGGTACCGCGCACGGTGCATGGCCGACGTGAGAGAGCAGCTCGCTGAGCGGCGTTTGCGCATCCACCGCCTGCGGTGAGTCAATTAACGCCGCATCAATTCCCTGACCTTCGCTTAGCGCGGCTTTCAGGGAATCAATGGAGACAATGCCAACAAACTTATTCCCGCGTTCAATGACGTAGCCATATTCGCGGTCTTCATCCTGCAGCAATTTCAGCGCGGAACGCGGGCCAAAGCCGGGCGTTTTGCGAATCAGCCCCACCGGGCTACGGCGGGCAATATCTTTGGCGCTGAACACCTGGCTAATATCGACGCCGCGGAAGAAGGTTCGGACATAATCATTGGCCGGATTATTGAGTATTTCATCCGGCGTGCCGACCTGAACCACTTCACCATTTTGCATAATGGCAATCCGATCGCCAATACGCATGGCTTCATCAAGATCGTGGGAAATAAAGACCACGGTACGCTGATGTCTGGCCTGTAATTTAGTGAGCTCATCCTGCATCTCGGTACGAATTAACGGGTCGAGCGCGGAGAAGGCTTCATCCATTAACAGAATATCGGGATTAATCGCCAGCGCGCGGGCGAGACCAACGCGCTGGCGCATGCCGCCGGAGAGTTCGTCCGGGTATGCATGAGCATAGTTTTCCAGGCCGACCTGGCGCAGCGCCTCCAGCGCTTTCTCCTGGCGTTCCTGAGTCGGCACGCCGGCCAGCTCCATGCCGAAAGCGGCGTTGTCGAGCACGGTCATATGCGGCATAAGCGCAAAGGATTGAAAAACCATCGCAATTTTTTTTCTGCGCACCTCGCGGAGCTCGGCGTCAGAGATTTTAGCGATATCGACGCCGTCGATCAGGACCTGGCCACGGGTGGGTTCAATCAGGCGATTGAGAAGGCGAACCATGGTAGATTTCCCCGATCCGGAGAGCCCCATGATGACGAATATCTCGCCTTCTTCAATGGTCAGACTGGCGTTCTTTACGCCAAGCGATAACCCCGTCTTTTCCAGTATTTGTTCTTTCGATAGTCCTTTATCGATATATTTGAAAGCCCGCTGCGGGTGCTCGCCAAATATCTTATAGAGATTCTTGATTTCTAATTTAATTGCCATGCAATAGAGTGTTTCCTGTTATTTATTAATATCGATACGGTACCCGGTGATGATAATTGCTTTTTTACACCCTAACATACTGAGAATCTGTGACAACCCTTTATGTGGCGTTGCCAGGGAAATGCGCAAGGGAGAATTCCGGTGCATCCCCCGTGATATAAGGGCTGAGCGCGAATGACTTGTGGTCGATATTTTTTAGTTATGTTGCGTTAATTCAGGCGAAAATCGAGGGCATGCTGTTGAATATGACACGGTGATGACCGAAAGATATTGAGTGAGGCGAAAACAAATAATGTGAAATAAATCACCAGGAAATATGCTGATATATTCCTGGTGAAAGTAAGGCTAAAAGTCCCAATCGCCGTCGACGGTTTCTTCCGCTTTTCCCATCACATACGATGAACCTGAACCGGAAAAGAAGTCGTGGTTTTCGTCGGCATTCGGCGAAAGCGCGGCGAGGATCGCCGGATTGACGGCGGCCATTTCCGCCGGGAACAGCGCCTCGTAGCCGAGGTTCATCAGCGCCTTATTGGCGTTGTAGCAGAGAAAGGCGTTGACCTCCTCAATCCAGCCGCTATCGGCGTACAGTTCGCGGGTGTAGGCCAGTTCGTTATCATACAGATCCATCAACAGGTCGAGGGCGAAGTTTTTCATCTCCTCGCGCTTCTCGGCGCTGACTATTTCCAGCCCTTTCTGGAATTTGTAGCCAATGTAATAACCGTGTACCGCTTCATCGCGGATGATCAGGCGAATCAGATCGGCGGTGTTGGTCATCTTCCCCCGGCTGGAGAAGTACATCGGCAGCCAGAAGCCGGAGTAGAAGAGGAACGATTCGAGAAAGACGCTGGCGATTTTTTTCTTCAGCGGTTCATCTGCCTGATAGTACTCCAGCATCAGCTGCGCTTTGCGCTGCAGCGGCGCGTTTTGTTCGCTCCAGGCATAGGCGGCATCGACGTCTTTGGTCTGGCAGAGCGTCGAGAAAATGGAGCTGTAGGAGCGGGCGTGCACCGCCTCCATAAAGCTGACGTTCGACAGCACCGCTTCCTCATGCGGGGTGAGGGCGTCGGCCATCAGCGCCGGGGCGCCAACGGTATTCTGGATGGTATCGAGCAGCGTCAGGCCGGTGAAGACGCGAATCGTTAGCTGCTGTTCCGCCGGGGTGAGCGTTTGCCAGGCGGGGATATCGTTAGACAGCGGCACCTTCTCCGGCAGCCAGAAGTTGCTGGTCAGCCGATTCCAGACCTCCAGATCCTTATCATCTTCAATTTTGTTCCAGTTGATGGCGCTGATGCGCGATAAATGGGTCATCCTGTTCTCCTTACAGCGCGCAGGACACGCAGCCTTCGATTTCGGTACCTTCCAGCGCCAGCTGGCGCAGACGGATGTAATAGAGCGTTTTGATGCCTTTCTTCCACGCGTAGATTTGCGCTTTATTGATATCGCGCGTGGTGGCGGTATCGGGGAAGAATAGGGTCAGCGACAGCCCCTGATCGACATGGCGCGTCGCCTCGGCGTAGGTGTCGATGATCTTCTGCGGGCCGATTTCGTAAGCGTCCTGATACAGCGCCAGGTTGTCGTTGGTCATAAACGGCGCCGGATAGTAAACGCGCCCGGTTTTCCCCTCCTTGCGGATCTCTATCTTCGACACGATCGGATGGATGCTGGAGGTCGCGTGGTTGATGTACGAAATAGAGCCCGTCGGCGGCACCGCCTGCAGGTTGCGGTTATAAATGCCGTAGCGCATCACGTCATCGCGCAGCTGCCGCCACATATCGCGGTCGGGCAGGACAATACCGGCACGGGCAAACAGCGCGCGGACTTTCGCCGTTTTCGGCTGCCAGTCGCCTTCCAGGTAGGGGCGGAAATAATCACCGCTGGCGTACCGCGACTGCTCGAATCCGGCAAAACGCGTGCCTTTTTCCCGCGCTATCAGCATCGAGGTACGCAGCGCGTGCCAGGTGATGGTATAGAAATAGAAATTGGTGAAATCCAGCCCCGCTTCGCTGCCGTAGGCAATACCTTCGCGCGCCAGATAGCCGTGCAGATTCATCTGCCCAAGGCCGATGGCGTGCGAGGCGGCATTGCCCGCCGCGACCGACGGTACCGAACGGATATCGCTCATTTCGGACACCGCGGTCAGACCGCGCACCGCGACCTCAACCGTGCGGGCGAAATCAGGAGAGTCCATAGTATGGGCGATATTCAGCGAGCCGAGGTTGCAGGAGATATCCTGGCCGATGCTGGCGTAATCCAGGTTTTCGTCAAAGGTAGAAGGCGCGTTAACCTGCAGGATCTCCGAGCACAGGTTGCTCATATTGATGCGCCCGGCAATCGGGTTCGCGCGATTAACCGTGTCTTCAAACATGATGTACGGATAGCCGGATTCAAACTGAATTTCCGCCAACCGCTGGAACAGATCGCGGGCGCGGATCCAGCGCTTGCTGACCCGCGCGTCGGCCACCAGTTGTGCATACATTTCGCTTACCGCGATATCGCCGAACGGTTTACCGTACAGGCGCTCGACGTCGTAGGGCGAGAACAGCGCCATCTGCGCATCTTCTTTCGCTAGCTGAAAGGTGATATCCGGAATCACCACCCCGAGCGAGAGCGTTTTAATGCGGATTTTTTCATCGGCGTTCTCGCGTTTGGTATCAAGGAAACGCAGGATATCGGGATGATGGGCGTGCAGATAGACCGCGCCGGCCCCCTGGCGCGCGCCGAGCTGGTTGGCGTAGGAGAAGGCGTCTTCCAGCATTTTCATCACCGGCACCACGCCGGAGGACTGATTCTCGATACGCTTGATTGGCGCCCCGGCTTCGCGAAGATTGGAGAGCAGAAACGCCACGCCGCCGCCGCGCTTGGATAGCTGCAGCGCCGAGTTCACCGCCCGGCCAATGGATTCCATATTGTCTTCGATGCGCAGCAGAAAGCAGGAGACCAGCTCGCCGCGCTGCTGTTTACCCGCGTTGAGGAACGTCGGCGTGGCGGGCTGAAAACGTCCGGAGAGGATCTCATCGGTTAGCTGCCGGGCCAGCGCCTCGTTACCCTGCGCCAGGGCCAGGGCCACCATGCAGGTGCGGTCGGCAAAGTCTTCAAGGTAGCGCTTACCATCGAAGGTTTTCAGCGCGTAGCTGGTATAGAACTTCCATGCGCCGAGAAACGTCTGGAAGCGAAAACCGTAGCCCTGAGCGTACGCGAACAGCGCAAGAATAAACGAGCGATCGTAGCGGGCCAGCACCCTGGCGTCGTAATAGCCTTCGGCGACCAGCCACGTCAGCTTGTCGTCCTGGCTGGTAAAGGGCACGGTATTCGGCTCAACGTGGTTGGCCATAAACGCCGCTACCGCCTGATGGTCTTTGTCAAACGGGATGCGGCCGTTGCTGTCGTAGAGATTCAGCATCGCGTTGAGGGCGTGGAAATCCGGCGCCTCGGTGGTTATACGTTCTGCGGTTGTCGTTGCCAAAATTCGCTTACTCCTTTACGCACGTTGTCGACATCTTGCGGGGTGCCCATCAGCTCAAAGCGATAGAGATACGGTACGCCGCATTTCTGCTTGATGACGTCGCCTGCCCGGCCGTAGGCCTCGCCAAAATTACGATTGCCCGCGGCGATGACGCCGCGAATGAGCTGGCGGTTATGCGGATCGTTGAGGAAACGGATCGCCTGCCGGGGGACCGCGCCCGCCGTGCCGCCGCCGCCATAGCTGGGGACGATAAGAATGTAGGGTTCGTCTACCTGGATGCGCTCGCGTTCGTTAAGCGGTATACGCACGGCGGGCAGCCCCAGACGCTGGACGAACCGGTGCGTATTTTCGGAACTGCTGGAGAAGTAGACGATCAGGCTCATACGCTGGCCGCTGACGCTGTCGGGCGCAGGCGATTGATCATATCGGGACGGAAGCCGGACCAGCGGGTCTCTCCGGCAATCACCACCGGCAGCTGACGGAAACCCTGCTCGCGCAGCATATCAACGGCTTCAGGGTGGTGGTCGATGTTGATCATGTCGAATTCAAACCCGCGGGTTTCCATGGCCCGTTTAGTGGCATGGCATTGCACGCAGTCGTTTTTAGTGTAAATAGTAATGCGCATGATTCGTATTTCCATTTAAGATAACAGTACGACGTAAAAATTGACGTCGCGTGCTATGGGTTATCGTTGAAGGAAATACTAGATGTAGTTATTTAAAAGTTCAACAACTCAATATATATGGTTTTTGTAAAGGTTAGCCCCCGCGGGAGGATCCGGCGGGGGGCGGGATTTCTTGCCGTGAAATTACAGGCGCATACTCACCGCCAGACGATTAAAGGCGTTCATCAGGCTGATGGCGAAGGTCAGATCGCTGATCTGGCGGGCGCTGAAATGGTCCAGCAGCGGCTGATAAACGGCGTCTTCCGCATGACTTTCGGCGATATGGGTCACCGATTCCGCCCACGCCAGCGCCGCGCGTTCCGCATCGCTGAAATGGGCGCTCACCCGCCAGCCTGCCAGCGCGTCCAGCTTGTTTTGCGCGACGCCGGATTTACGCAGGGCTTTGCTGTGCATCTCCAGGCAGAAGGCGCAGCCGTTGATTTGCGATACCCGCAAATACACCAGCTCGATCAGCGCGCCATCCAGCTCGCTTTTTTCCAGCGCAATTTTGGCCTGAACCAGGGCGTTATAGACTTCCGGGCTCAGTTCATTGTACGGCTGACGTAGTGTGTTCATTTTACTCTCCTCATTAAGACGCGAGGAAAATAGCACTATAATGGACTGCATAAGATAGCCATATTACGATGAAAAAAGCAGACCATGATGGACGGTAAAAAAATTCCGCACTACCAGCGCATTGCCCGACAGCTTAAGCAGGCGATTGAGCGCGGTGAGCTGGCTCCGGGCAGCAGGCTGCCTGCAAGTCGGGTCTATGCTCAGGAGCTTGGCGTGTCGCGGGCGACGATTGAGAACGCCTGGGGAGATCTGGTGGCGCAGGGATGGCTGGAGCGGCGCGGACAGGCGGGGACCTTTGTCAGCGATCGGCTGCTGCCGCAGCAAAACGCGCCCGTTCAGCCCGTCGAGGGCGATGAACCCGCGGCGCCGCTGCCGTTTCAACTGGGGCTGCCCGCGCTGGATCTGTTTCCACGCGGCCTGTGGGCGCGCGTGATGGGTCGGCGTCTGCGTACACAAACGCGTTTTGACCTCGCGCCAGGCGATCCCAGCGGTGAACCGACGCTTCGCCGGGCGATCGTCGATTATTTGCGTCTGTCGCGCAGTATTGAGTGTCGGTCTGAGCAGGTCTTGATCACCGGTTGCTACGCGGCCTCGATGCGCCTTATTTTGCGCACGCTGGCGCGGCCTGGCCAGCAAATGTGGATGGAAGATCCGGGGTTTCCGCTGATCCGGCCGGTAGTGAACGACGAGGGGGTGGCGATCAATCCCGTTCCGGTCGACGACGACGGGATGGATATTCCCTGGGCGCAGCGGCATTACCCGAGTGCCCATTTCGCGCTGCTGACCCCGGCTCATCAAAGCCCGCTCGGCGTGGCGCTATCGCTGGCCAGGCGCAGACAGCTCCTGCTATGGGCGGCGCAGAATAACGCGTGGATTATCGAAGATGATTACGATAGCGAATTCCGCTATCACGGTAAGCCGCTGCCGCCGCTGAAAAGCCTCGACGCCCCGCAGCGGGTCATCTATGCCGGGGCGTTCAGCAAGTCTTTGTTCCCGGCATTACGCGCGGCCTGGCTGGTGGTGCCTGAGCCGCTGGTGGCGCCGTTTCGTGAACAGGCCGCGCTGATGTGCTGTAGCGTGCCGACGCTGTGGCAGCAGACGCTGGCGGATTTTATTCGCGAAGGCCACTTCTGGCGGCATCTGAAGAAAATGCGCGCCAGCTATGCCCAGCGCCGACTGTGGCTTGAGTCGGCGCTGCGGGCGCAGGGATTCACCGTCGTGCCTCAGGCGGGCGGGATCCAGATGGTGGTCAGGGTTGTCGGAGACGATCGGCCTCTGGCGCAGCGCGCCAGACGGGCCGGTCTGGCCGTACAGGCGCTGAGCGACTGGCGGATGGAGACTCGGGGAGAAGGGGGGCTGATAATGAGCTTCACCAACCTGACGTCGGCAGAAATGGCGAATCAGGCTGTGCGTAAGCTTTATGTCGCGCTTTACCCGCAGAGATAACAAAAACCCCTGCAGTGCAGGGGTAGACGCGTATTTGTTATCTTCATGGGTCTGGCTGTTTTATTATCGACGTAAATTCAGCAATACGCCAATAAATACCCCAACGGCAGCTGCGGCGCCGACGCTTTGCCACGGTTTATCGCGCACGTAGCTGTCTGCGCAGCCCATGGCATCGCACGCCGCCTGCTGAACGCGGTTATTGCCGTTAAGCCGCGCGCGGGTCTCTTTCAGCAGCGCCTGCGCTTTTTTACGCGCGGCCTCCGCTTCGTCCTTGGCGTCGCTGCCCCATGATTTCAGCACCTCTTCCAGCGTATCCGCTAATTGGCTGACATCATTATGGATATCTTCAGCGCTCTCTTCTACGTTGTTGCGGTTTGCTCGGTTGGCCATTGGTTTCTCCCTTTATTCCATTGAGTCTATAAGTGTAGGACAAGATTTTGAATTATGCTGTAAATAGCCCTTTATGGAATATTCCGAAAGCGTTGCCTTTAATGAATAAGGTAAGGTTAACGTGCGGTAAAAGATAATGAGGAATGAGTATGTATTTAAGACCCGATGAGGTGGCGCGTGTTCTTGAAAAAGCCGGCTTCACCATGGATGTTGTGACGCAAAAAGCGTACGGCTATCGCCGTGGCGATAATTATGTTTATGTGAACCGTGAAGCTCGTATGGGGCGTACCGCGTTAATTATTCATCCGGCTTTAAAAGAGCGCAGCACAACGCTTGCGGAGCCCGCGTCGGATATCAAAACCTGCGATCACTACGAGCAGTTCCCGCTCTATTTAGCGGGCGATGCTCAGCAGCATTATGGTATTCCACACGGGTTCAGTTCGCGCATGGCGCTTGAGCGTTTTCTGAGTGGCCTGTTTGGCGAAACGCAGTATAGCTGACAAAAAGCGGCTGGCTGAACCAGTCGCTTTTTTGTATCAACTCAGGCTTTGGCCTGCTGATAGGGGCTGACGCGAAACAGGCGGCGGCAGTAGTCGAGGAAATAGCCGTACGCTGCGCCCATCATCATCGATACCACGATGTTGGAACTTACCGCCGCGGCGATCTGATGCCAGTCGGCGCCGACAACCAGCAGAATCGCCACGTATACCGGCGACTGGAACGTCACATAGGCCACCACATCCGCAATATTCTTCATCCAGCCGGACGGGCTAATGCGGCGCGCCTGGCGCATCGCGAAATCGCGATAAAAACCGTAAGGCACGGCAATAATAATGTTCACCGGAATCGCCACCAGTCTCGAAGATAACGACTGCTGGAAAGTCATTCCGGAGAGAAAAATTTCGATCATCATGTTCACAACGGTGCAGTACACCACCATCGCAAAGGTGTCTGCTACCGCATGACGCAAGCGGGACTGCGCAGAGAACATTGGTATGCTCCTCGAAAATGAAGTCGATAATGCCAAAAGATTCGCGGTTATTCAGCGTTTTTGGGTGCCTGTTTTGATGTGCGTAGATTATATCTCTACATTAAAAGAGGCAACTAGCTATAAATTTTTATTTAAAGGCTTTTGGTCGATAAAATACTCTGCGTCAGGCTATTTTTTGTTCGTTACGCTACTTTTGTTCTCTTTACTGATTTTTTTATTGTTTTTCAATTGGTTGTAAAATAAATACGTCATATAGATGAGAGCCAATCCGGGTTGTAAGGGGGGATTTCGCGACAGAATCGCGTAGCGGTGTGAGTTGTGTCACTTTTGGCGTTTTTTACACGTATAAAAGAGGAATGGCAGCATTATATGCTGATTTGTCTGCTGGGTGGACATTCGGATTTTTTGCATGACTATTCTATAAACGCCCGTAGCGCCCTGCGAGGCGCAACCGTAAATATACGGATAACCTGCTGAGCATACAGGTAATAAGATAAAGACGTTGCCTGGCGAATAGTATTATTTGCAAAAGAATTTATTCAGTGTTGATAATTTCGCTTTTATCGATTTGTTTGCCTTATTAATTGCTAAACATTTCCGGTGCTATATCAGGAATTAGTGAAAGGCTGGAAATACATTATCATATCAATTAAACTAGCGCCGTAATCTTTGTTTCATTTGCTATTTGGGAATTTTTTGAATTATATGTCATTACTATTAGAGAAATTGAATAATATCCGTTCACTTCGCGCCATGTCCCGTGAATTCTCCATTGACGTGCTTGAAGATATGCTGGAAAAGCTAAGGACCGTCACTGAAGAAAAACGCGCTGAAGAGCAGGCGGCTCAGGCGCTGCGCGCAGAACATCAGGAAAAAATAAATACCTGGCTGGAATTAATGATGGCTGACGGCATTACCCCTGAACAATTAGCGGGCCACAACAGCGCCTCCCCGAAAGGGAGCAAAAAGCGCCAGCCGCGTCCGGCTAAATATCGTTTTACCGACCATACCGGCGCCGAGAAAACCTGGACCGGGCAGGGACGTATGCCGAAGCCGCTGGCTAAAGCGGTGGCTGAGGGAAAATCCCTCGATAGCTTCCTGATCTAATATTGAAAACGGTGGGGAGACCCACCGTTATCGTTAGCCGGCTTAATCAGCACACGCCAAAATCGCCGTCTTCTTTATAAACCGTCACATCGGCGGCCTTCAGCGTATATTTCTCACCCTGCTCGTTGCTTGCCTGAACGGCAATAATGCGATCGTCCTGGACTTCAACGACTTTAAGTTTTGGCCCACCCGCGCGCGGTTGTACCAGGTCACCGACTGAAAACATACTGCTTCTCCTGTGTGCTGATGAATCTTTTCGCTGACATAACCATAGCTCAGCAAAAGCGTTACCAACAGTCTCTCAAAGAGGTAGAGGCTAGCGACGGTTCCAGGGCATCAAAGCCAAAAGACGCGCCATACCGCAAAACCCGGTAATACCGGCAAAGGTTAAGCCGGCGCCGACGAAGGCGCTAAGCAGAAAAAAGCCGCTGCTGAAAGCGTAACCTAAAGCGACGCCAAGCAAAATCAGGGCGCCGGCGACGATCTGTACCTGACGCATAAGCGGCAGCGGCTGTGATTTATCCTCTTTCACCGGCAGACCGGCCGCTTTCCACGCCTGAATTCCGCCAGCCAGCAGCTTTACCTGCGCCGGTGCGGCGGCCTGCGCCAGACGGGCCGCGTTATTTTGGGTGCGCGATCCCGCCTGACAGTGAAAAATAATCGTCTCTTCGGGACTGGCGTGCAGCGCTGCGCCATTCGTCAGCGTCGCCAGCGGCACGAGCTCCGCTCCGGGAATATGCTCGCGGGCGTATTCATCGGCATCGCGGATATCGATCAGCCGGCCGCCCCGGGCGACGAGCGCCTGGGCTTCGGCAGGCGAAAGAGTAGCAATAGGCATAAAGGCTCCTTAAGGACAATAGATTGACTTCAGCGCGGCGACGATTTGCTGAACCGCTGGCCGGGTAATGAAGTAGTGAATGCGCTGCGCCTGACGTTCGCAGCCGATCAGGCCTTCATCACGCATCCGCGCCAGATGCTGGGAAGTTGCGGAGGGGCTCAGCCCGGTTATCCGCGCCAGTTCGCCGGCGCTGGTGCCCGGCGCATCGCATAGCATGCACAGAATCAATAGCCTGCTGGGATGGCTCATGGCTTTCAGCAGCGCGGCGGCTTCACCGGCGCTGGCCTGTAGCTGTTCGGGTGTATTCATTTATTTTAGTCTTTTCTAAATTTAGTAAAGTCTAAAATAAAAAAGCGTATTACGCCAGCAATGGCTGCCGCTGTGGCTAAGCAGCGTGGCCAAAACCAGGACGATTCTTGAGCGCCGGGTTAAGCGTAACTTAAGCCAGGGGGGCGATAATGACGGAAATATGACTGTCGCGAGCTACCGCCATGAACGTACTGGAAACCCTTAATCAAAGCGCCTTTTTAGCGCTGAACGCATCGCCCGGCACGCCGGAGGCGATCCTGGCATTGGCGCGTTTTTCAGCGAGCGGGATCATCTTTGTGGTTCCGGCCATTCTGCTCTGGCTGTGGTTTTCCGGCGGGCGGCAGGGTCATCGGCAGGCGCTGTTTTATACCTTGAGTATTCTGATCGCGCTGGGGTTGGGATCGATCTGCGGAATGCTGCTGTTTCATCCGCGGCCGTTTATGATCCCGCTCGGCCATACCTGGATAAATCATCCGGCGGACAACTCTTTCCCGAGCGACCACGGCACGGTGATGTTTAGCGCCGCGTTTGCACTGCTCTCGCTGCGTTCACGCGCCGCGGGGCTCTTTCTGCTGCTGGCGGCGCTGCCCGTGGCCTGGTCGCGGATCTTTCTTGGGGTTCACTTTCCGCTGGACATGGTGGGGGCGGCGTTGGTTTCAGCCTGCGGCGTCTGCGTCGCCAAGCTTATCTGGTCGGGCATTGGGCACCGCTTAACCTCCCTGTGTGAAGCGATAAGCAGACGCCTGTTCGCCTGGCTACCGCCGCGCTTCACGCCCTGAGCGAATCAGAAGGCTATGCGCTATGGCTTCCGCGACGGGCCGCACGGCGATACAGCGTACTGCGCGCGACGCCTAACGCCTGCGCGGCCTTACTGATGTTGCCGTTATAGCTTGCCAGCGTGTCGGCAATCAGCTGCGCATCGTGCTGCTGAAGCCCGCGCAGCGGGCGGGCGGCGGGCGGGCTTCGATACTCCTGGGGCAAATCATCTATCCCCAGCGTTTCACCCTCTTCGGCGAGGGCCAGCAGTACCCTCAACACACTTTGCAGCTGGCGGACGTTGCCCGGCCAGGGATGAGACGTCAGGTGTTGCACAACTTCCGGGGCCAGCGCGATGCGACGCTTTTCTCCGCCCAGCTCGCGCCACAATCGTTGGATAAACCCGGATAGTTCAGGCCATTCGCGCAAGGGCGGCAGCGTTAAAGCAAACTCACGCAGGCGGTAGAGCAGGTCTTCGCGGAAGGTCCCTTCCGCGACGCGCTGCGCCAGATTGCGGTGGGTGGCGCAAATCACCGCGAAATTAACCGGCGAGCTCTGGCTGGCGCCAAGCGGCGTGACCTCTTTCTCCTGTAAGATCCTCAGCAGCCGGGTCTGAAGCGTTAACGGCATATCGCCAATCTCATCAAGAAACAGTACGCCGCCGTCGGCTTCGCGAATCTTGCCGATGTAGCCGTTTTTGTTTGCGCCGGTAAACGCCCCGGGCTGGTAGCCAAACAGCTCGGATTCAATCAGTGATTCCGGCAGCGCGGCGCAGTTGATGGCGACGAATTTGCCGCCGCTCCAGCGGCTGTGCCGATGCAGGGTACGGCTGACGTACTCTTTGCCGCAGCCGGTTTCGCCTTCGATACACAACCCAATCCCGGCGTTAAGCAGGCGCAGCAGCTTTTCGCCTTCGCGCTGGCTGGAGAAAGGCAGCTCGAGGGTGGGGCGCGCGGTCACCGCCACGCCAGCGGTCACGGGAGCGCGTAGACGGTAATAGTAGTTTCGATCTCCGGCGACGAGCGGCAGCGGTACGCTGACGGCGGTTTGCCGCAACTGCGGAAAAAGCTGCTGGAAGGTGAGGTGGCCGAACCGATCTGCGTTAAGTGAGAACTCGCGCATCGCCAGCCGGTTAGCCGCCATCAGCACATTGTCGGTAAAGACCAGCAGACATTCGTCGACGCCGTCGAGCTTTTCCAGCTGAGGATGCAGGCTCATCAGCCACTGTTGCGGATGCAGACTCTGTTTAACCCACAGATATTCTATCTGCTTCGCGGCGCCTTTTACCCACGCCAGCGTGCGGGCGTGCGGGTACCGGGCCGGGCCGGAGATATCCAGCACCCCGGCTATTTTGCCATCGGGACTTTGCAGCGGCACGGCGGCGCAATAAAGACCCTGGTTACTGGTCAGAAAATGCTGGCGGCCATCGATTTCGCAGCTGTCGTCAATTGCCAGCGCGGTGCCAATGGCGTTGGTTCCGCGTCCGCTTTCGCTCCACAGGTTGCCCGGTGCTAAAGCGAAGCGCTGCGCTTTCTGCATGGCGTGCGTATCGCCAAAGGTTTGCAAAACCAGACCGCTGGCGTCAGAGAGAACCACGACGGATTGCAGAGCGTTGACTTTGCGGGATAGCTCATTAACGACCGGCTGGGCCAGCGTTTGCAGGCGGCTGTGTCTGGCGAGCCTGTCGGCCAGTTCGCTGGCGTGCAGGCGAGGGAAGTCATCCGTGGCGGGGTCGAGGCCATAGCGCTGGCTACGGCACCAGGAGTCGCTGAGCAGCGGGTTCGTTTCGATCTCTGGCGTCAGGGCAAACGGATTTCCTGGCACGGGACACCTCGTCGTTTAATTTGTGTTGCAATATTGTAGCTATATGGTTTTCGTTGTGTTGCGATTTGCGACACATAAGAGAGATTCTGTGCGACAGAAAGTGACGTGACCTATCTAATTTATTGAAAATTAATTTCTTTTTTAAAATATAAAAAATGGCATAACCCCTGCAATAGACGAGAGACGCAGCGAGCCGCCGTACAAAACTAATATGCCGCTGCCCTCAACCCTACATGAAGGAGATTCGCGATGCGTTATGCTCATCCTGGCACACCGGGCGCTTTGGTTTCACTGAAGTCAGCCTACGGTAACTTTATTGACGGTAAATTTGTTGAACCCATCGGTGGAGAATTCTTTATGAATACCTCCCCGGTCGACGGTAGCAACATCGGGCAGTTTCCGCGTTCTGATGCCAAAGATATCGACTTCGCCCTTGATGCGGCGCACCGGGCCGCCGACGCCTGGGGCAAAACGTCGGCTCAGCACCGCGCTAATCTGCTGCTGCAGGTTGCCGACCGTATTGAGGCCAACCTGGAATATCTGGCGGTAGCGGAGAGCTGGGATAACGGTAAGCCGATCCGCGAAACCCTCAACGCCGACCTGCCGCTGGCGGTCGATCACTTCCGCTATTTCGCCGGCTGCCTGCGCGCGCAGGAGGGAAGCTCGGCGGAGATTGATGAAACGACGGTGGCTTATCACTTCCATGAGCCTCTCGGCGTGGTCGGACAAATTATTCCGTGGAACTTCCCGCTGCTGATGGCCGCCTGGAAGCTCGCTCCGGCGCTGGCTGCGGGCAACTGCGTGGTGCTGAAACCGGCAGAGCAGACGCCGCTCAGCATTACATTGCTGCTGGAGATTATTGGCGATCTGTTCCCGGCGGGCGTCCTTAACGTGGTTCAGGGATTTGGCAAAGAGGCGGGTGAAGCGCTGGCAACCAGTAAACGCATCGCCAAAATCGCCTTTACCGGCTCAACGCCGGTAGGCCGCCATATCATGGCCTGCGCGGCGGAAAACATTATCCCCTGTACCGTTGAGCTGGGCGGTAAATCGCCGAACATCTACTTTGCCGACGTGATGGAAGGAGAAGAAGAGTATATCGAGAAGGCGGTTGAAGGCCTGGTTCTGGGCTTCTTTAATCAGGGTGAGGTCTGCACCTGCCCGTCCCGCGCGCTGATTCAGGAGTCTATTTACGAGCCCTTTATGGCGCGGGTCATGGAGAAGGTGGCGCAAATTCGCCGCGGCGACCCCTTTGATACCGATACGATGATCGGCGCGCAGGCGTCGCGTCAGCAGTTCGATAAGATCCTTTCCTATATTAAGATCGCTCGCGATGAAGGCGGAAAGATCCTGACCGGCGGCGAACGCGCCAGCATCTCTGCCGAACTGGATAACGGTTTCTATATTCAGCCGACGCTGATTCAGGGTCGCAACGATATGCGCAGCTTCCAGGAGGAGATCTTTGGCCCGGTTATCGGCGTCACCACCTTTAAAGATGAAGCCGAGGCGCTGGCTATTGCAAACCAAACCCAGTTTGGCCTTGGGGCCGGGGTGTGGACGCGGGATACCAACCTGGCTTATCGCATGGGGCGCGGCATTAAGGCCGGTCGGGTGTGGACCAACTGCTATCACATCTACCCTGCGCACGCCGCGTTCGGCGGCTACAAACAGTCCGGCGTAGGGCGCGAAACCCATAAGATGGCGCTCAATGCCTATCAGCAGACGAAGAACCTGCTGGTGAGCTACGGTACCGCGCCGCTGGGCCTGTTCTGATCGTCCCTGTCAGCTATTTATTTTAGGATAACCCGCAATCTTCAGCATCGATTGCGGGTTTATTATTCCATAAAGAAAGTATTGTTATTCATCTTTCCTCTCCGGCTTTCAGATGAAATACACTTGTCATCAATATCTCCTGCTTATAATGACTCGCGTGATTATTGTTTATTCGACAACGAAAATAAGATAAAAGCCAATCTAAGATTTATCCTAATATTCTATAAAAACCCAGTCCGCTCACAGAATTATTGCCGAAAAATCGCGGTGAAATTAGGGGTGATTGTTAAATTACACCGCCTGATGTTGCTTTTTGATGTTATTGCATCGTGATTTTTGGTTGCATTAATTAACAATGCGCATAATGTTTTTAATATTATCTTTATATGTAAAATAAAACAGCATTTCATTAACATAACAAAATATTGCGATTTGTAATCGGTAGGGATAGTATTTATTTGTTACCTTAATAAAGGGTTTATCAATTTCGCCGAAGAACTTCTTTTTATCAAAATAGCCAATTAAGCAGCTTATTTTTGCTGCCTGATGTCCTGCGGACGGAACGCGAATATTATTAACATGGAGGATCTGCACGCAGATTTGCCCGGGGCTTAATCCCTCGCGCGCAATCTGTCGAAAATATAAGTTAGAGATGAGATGAATAATGAAAACGCAATTTCGTATTATGGCAATGTTTGTCGGTGCTCTGGTGTCCGCTAGCGCATTATCCTCGCCTTCACAACCCGCCAGATCGGCAATGACCGTTAACCCCGGTTCTAATGCGGGCACGCAGGGGACGGGTGGGCAGGTCGAATTTACCGGATCGATTACCGATTCCTCCTGTAATGTTGATAGCACCAGCGCAAATCAGAGCGTCGATCTGGGGAAATGGGCGAGCAGCTATTTTACCGGCGCAGGTTCTGAAACGACCAAAACCGCCTTCCATATCAAAGTGAAAGATTGTCCTTCTACCGTTACCACCGTCTCGGTGCTGTTTGACGGTACCCGCGATACCAACAATAGCGATCTGCTGGCGATTAACGGTACCGCAAGTGGGGTAGCGATAAAGCTGTATGAAGATGATAAGTCGACGCCGGTTGATCTCGGCGCCGTCTCACGCGGCCACAGCGTTACCGCTGGCGCGAGCGGCGCGGCAACGGGTACCGCCGATCTGGAATTCTTTGCTGACTATGTCTCAACCAGCGCGGTTTCCGCCGGTTCTGCCAACGGTACGGCCAACTTCAATATGGTTTACAACTAATACCCTGGAAGCGGGTAAAGCTGCGGTTATTCATGGCTTCCCACGCCGGGTAAGCCGCCAGCCGCCGCCGCCCGGCTGAAATAGGGTCGGCATAATTAATGCAGATTATTTATCAGCTTCAGGCAGTGATACCCGCTTTTATTATTCCCGGACGGTAGTCATTATGAAACGAACGATCGCCGCGATAGCCTTTTTATTGCTATCAACTGCGGCACAGGCCGGTATTGTCATGGGAGGAACCCGTGTTGTTTATCAGGAAGGGAAACGTGAAGCCGCAATATCGGTCACCAACGCTGATACTCATTCACCTTATCTGGTGCAATCGTGGGTAGAAAACTATACGGAAAACAATAAAAGCCGGGTGCCTTTTATTGTGACGCCGCCGCTTTTCCGTCTCGATCCTGAACAGCAGAACGTATTGCGTATTAACTATATTGGTGGAACGCTGCCCACCGATCGCGAATCCGTTTTTTGGCTCAATGTGAAAAGTATTGCACCAACGAAACAAGATGAAGTGAACAAGCTTCAGGTCAATATTAAATCAAAGTTTAAGATCTTCTATCGCCCGAATGGTCTGGCGGGCGAGCCTGACGATGCATGGCGCAAGCTGACGTTTAACATTGAAGGTTCCAGGCTGGTTGCCCAAAACCCGACGCCCTATTTTGTCTCCTTTTTTGTTATTTCGGTTGGCGGTACAGATATTCCGCAACCCGGCATGATTGGCCCCTTTGATCATAAAGCGTGGCCGATTACTCATTCCGGGGTAGTTAAATGGCGCGCCATTAATGACTTCGGTGGTATTACGGATTACGCGCAACAGTAATTAATTTGCTTCGCCTGGTCAGGATATTGTGAAAAATAACACTTCGGATATGACTTCCGTTTATTCGGCGATCGCGGCGCCAACCGGCGGGATTTTATTATTGCCGACGGCGCTTTTTCTGCTGTACCAAAGCGGTATCGCGCGGGCGGAGGACTACTTTGATCCGGCGGCATTAGAATTTACTAATCCGCAGCAAAAGACCGCTGATTTACACTATTTTGCTAAAGCTGGCGGCCAGCAGCCCGGGACATACCCGGTCAGCATTTGGGTGAATAACCAGGAGATAGCCCAGGGCGAGGTGACATTTGTCGACAGCAACGGCGAACTGCGGCCGCAGTTAACCCCGGCGCAGCTGGCGGAATATGGCGTCAACGTCAGCGCTTTCCCGGCGTTTAATACCCTGCATGAGGGAGAAACGTTCACTCGCATCGAGCGCTACATCCCCGATGCCAGCAGCCGTTTTGATTTCGCCACTCAGCGTCTGAACTTAAGTATTCCCCAGGCGGCCATGAACGCCCAAAGCCGCGGATACGTGGATCCGGCACGCTGGGATGATGGTATCCCGGCGGCGTTTGTTAACTATAACCTGACCGGGTCGCAAACCCGGCAGACGGATGACAGCAGCCGCTCCAGCTACCTGAATCTACGCAGCGGGGTTAACCTTGGCGCCTGGCGCCTGCGTAACGTCTCGTCGATGGAGTATGACCGGACCCGGCGCTGGAATTCTCAGAGTACCTGGCTACAGCGCGACCTGAAGTCACTCAAAAGCCTGCTGCGGATGGGCGATACCTTTACGACCGGTGACGTTTTCGACAGCGTGCAGTTTCGCGGCGTTCAGCTGATGTCCGATGATGAAATGCTGCCGGATAGCCAGCGCGGCTTCGCCCCGACGATCCGCGGAATGGCGCACAGCAACGCCAAAGTCACCATCTCCCAGCATGGCTACGTTATCTATGAAACGTTCGTCTCGCCGGGAGCGTTTGCGATAAACGACCTCTATCCAACGGCGCAAAGCGGCGATCTCGAGGTGCAGGTAAAAGAGAGCGATGGTTCGGTGCGGACCTTTACCCAGCCCTTTTCAGCCGTCCCGTTTATGCTGCGGGAAGGACGCGTGAAATTCAGCCTGAGCGCCGGACGCTACCATTCGGAGCAGAGCCAGGCGCGCTCGCCGACGTTTTTGCAGGGTACGCTCTTTTATGGGCTACCGGCTGAATTCACGCTCTACGGCGGTAGCCAGCTGGCGCAGGATTACCAGTCGTGGGCGCTCGGCGTCGGGCGCGGTTTTGGCGAGCTCGGATCGCTTGGAGGCGATGCGACATGGGCGAACACCACGACGCCGTCGGGAAAGCGCTCGGCCGGCCATTCGGTACGGGTGCAGTACCAGAAGGATTTTGCCGGCACCGGCACCTCATTTAGCCTCGCCAGCTATCGCTACTCCTCAGGCGGTTATTACGACTTCAGCGAAGCCAGCGCGCTTGAGAGCCGCAATGGCCTGCTGGATAACAAGCGCAGCCGCGAAGAGGTCTCCCTTTCTCAGGCGTTTGGCGGTATGAGCAGCCTGGCGATTTCCGCCTGGTCGCAGGAGTACTGGCACCGCCAGAGCCGCGATGAAACGATCCATCTCGGTTTTTACAGCGCCTGGCGAGGCGTTTCGTGGGGCGTGGGTTATTACTACACCCAGTCATCCGATCGCCAAAAAGACGATCGCTCGTGGTCCTTGAACCTGAGCATTCCGCTTGGCGGCCCGCTGTCCGAGAGCGCGGTTAGCTACAGCACCACCTCCGACAATAACGGACGCACCTCGCAGCAGGCGTCGCTGTACGGTTCGCTTCCGCGCAATCCCAATCTCTACTACTCCCTTCAGCAGGGCTACGTTAACGGCGGCCAGGGCAGCAACAGCAGCGCATCGCTCGATTACCACGGCGGCTATGGAACCGCGCAGCTCGGCTATCGCCGCGATAGCGCAAGCCATCAGCTGACCTGGGGCGCATCGGGGTCCATCGTCGCCCATCCTCATGGCGTGACGCTGGGTCAGACCGTCGGCGAAAGCTTTGCCATCGTACGCGCGCCGGGTGCCGCCGACGTGGCGATTCAGAACGGCAGCAACGTGCATACCGACTGGCGGGGCTATGCGGTGGTGCCCTCGCTGACGGCGTATCGCAAAAACACCATTACGCTCGATACCGAATCGCTGGCCGACGATGCCGATGTTGAACTTGAAGGGCAGACGGTGATCCCCGGCGGCGGGGCGGTGGTGCAGGCAAACTATCAGACCCATATCGGCAGCCGCGTGCTGTTTACCCTTCGCGATAGCCACGGCCCGCTGCCGTTCGGCGCCAGCGTTCGCTTGCGTAAAGCAGAAGACGATCGGGGCGCGGCGCCGGGCGGCATGGTGGCGGATGGCGGGCAGGTCTATCTGAGCGGTATTCCGCAAGAAGGGACGCTCGATGCCGCCTGGAACGCCGACAATATCTCACGGAGATGCGCGCTGCATTTCCATCTTACCGATACCGTACAGCAGGGGCAGAGTCCGGTTAAAACCGTCTCTGGCCTCTGCCAGTAGGTCTGCACAGAGGTGATTTTGCGCATAGTATCGTTTTTATTCCTGCTGATGGCGGGGATTTATAGCCACAGCGGCTGGGCGGAAACCTGCAGAGGAGATATCGGCCAGATGACCGTGAACGTCCAGAATATCAAGTACCTGCCCACGCTGCCGTTGAATACCCAGATGACCGGCATGATGGCGGATAACGGCAGCGGGATTCATTTCTCCTGCGATCTTCAGGTGCCGAAAGCGGCGGCAAAGCGTCTGGTTTATCGGCAGCTAAAAACGGCCTCAACGCCGCTGTCAATCGGCGGTCAGCACGTGTTCCCCTCAGCGCTGGACGGCATAGGATACTCGCTGGGCTTCCAGTGCAGCGGCGGCGCCGTTCGCTTTATTGATGGCAGCCATGCGGCCGGTAATGGGGAATCCGTGACGGTTTGCGACAGCAATGAGATGGCTAATCTGCTGAACCAGCAGCAGATTGTGGTGAAAGTCTTTGTGACGTTTTATAAGACCGGTAATGTCGCCCTGGTCAGCGGCAACCACGCAAACGTTCCGGCGCAGCCGCAGATTGGCGAACTCACTATCCAGCAGCAGGCCGACAGCCGCAGCGGTTTTGTCGCCAGCTCGCCGGTCACGCTCGATATGGCGGCGCTGAATGTCGATATCGGCAGCAGCGGCAGCTGTCAGGTTTCAACCGCGAATATTCACGTTAGCCTCGGCACGGTAAATAAAGCGGAGTTTAAGGGCAAAAACACCACCGGCGGCGTCGCGAAGCGCTTCTCCATACCGGTCTTCTGCTCCACGCCAACCGATATCCGCATCGGCTTTTTTGGCGTCACCTCGCCATCCGGGGGAACGGATACTCTGGCGCTAAGTAAAGCAAACGCCTCCGCGAGCGGTGTGGGCGTCAGGCTCACCTACGGCAATAACAGTGCCCCAGCGCCCGCCGCCGGAACCGGCGTCAAAATCAATGAGGCCAGTAACTTACCTGTACTCAAGCGGATTACCGCCAGCAGCGCGGGGGCGGCGGAAAATATCAACTTTAACGCCCAGTACGTACAGACGGATGACGCGGTAACCGCCGGTACCGCCAATAGCATGGTGACGTTTGCGCTGGAGTATAACTGACCGTCGCTTTCGCGCTGTCGCTCACAAAAAAGAGAAGTCATAACGATTTTTCGCACGGCGAGCGGATCGGTACGCTATCAATGATCGAGAGATTAAGCGGCTGTCCGGGAATACTTTTGTGCGGGAAAATCGATAATGAAAATCGCCTTTGGGGAGCTTAAGCCACTATTGCAGGCGCAGCGGATTTTTGTCGACGGGCAGACGCTGGCCTGCGGCCACGCCTTTTACCGTGACGACCTGCCGATTGAGATACCGGAAAACTTAGCCACCGAGGCCTATACCACTTACTGGGGGCGCTGCGGCGAACGGCTGGCCTCGCTGGGCGCCTTTAGCTATACGCGAACCCTGCTGCCGGCGCTGATTAACGTGGGGCGCTACACGTCGATTGCCGATCGGTTACAGGTGCTCGGCGACCGACATCCCCTGGAGTGGGCCAGCGCCAGCCCGGTGTTTTATGCCCATCATTCCGGCGTGATGGCGACGCTGGCTGCCGATAGCGGCAGGACCAACCAGTTTTATCCTTTTGCAAAAACCCCCCGGCCGATAACCATCGGCAACGATGTGTGGATTGGCCAGAATGTCACCCTGGCGCAGGGGATCACTATTGGCGATGGGGCCGTCATTGCCGCCAACGCGCTGGTGGTCAAAGACGTCGCACCGTACGCCATCGTCGGCGGTAATCCCGCGAAGATCATCCGCATGCGCTTCAGCGAGGCGATTATTGAGCAGCTGATGGCGCTACGATGGTGGCGTTACTCCGCCCAGGATATTGCCGGGTATCCGGTTAATCAGGTTGAGCGCTTTTGCGAGCAGCTCGCCGGGCGGGTGGCCGAAGGAACGATGCCGCCTTTCTCGCCGCCGGTATTGACGGTATCCATGATTAAAGATTTTATAAACAATAAACAGCATCCGCTGCGCAGCGCGGTGTAATCATAAACGGTTCACATTTGAACAAGGATATAACGATGAAGTTGAAGTCAGGTCTTGTTTTCGTCATCGCTGCCGTCGCCTTTGGCGCCCAGGCGCGCGACATGAACAGCATTCAACAAAGCGGTGAACTTAAAGTCGGCGTCCCGGGGGATTACGCGCCGCTGGCGTTTCATAATAAAGCCGGGGAGCTGGTGGGCTACGATGTTGATATGGCGAAAGATCTCGGCAAGCGGCTTGGGCTAAAGGTGAGCTTTGTGACGACCAGCTGGCCCACGCTCTCCGCCGACCTGAAGGCCGATAAGTTTGATATCGCCATGGGCGGGGTGACGGAAACCGCAGCGCGGGCGAAAGATTTCGCGTTAAGCCAGCCGGTGGTGCCGAACGGCAAGATTGCGCTGGCTAACTGCGCGGCGGCGCCGGCGCTCGGTAGCCTGGAAAAAATCGACCAGCCAAACGTGAAGGTGGTGGTGAATCCGGGCGGCACCAACCAAAGCTTTGTCGATGAACATATCAAACAGGCGCAGATTATTCGGGTGAAAAACAATATCGATAACCTTGAAGCGCTGCGGCAGAAAACGGCGGATATGATGGTGACCGACCTGATTGAGGGCGTCTATTACGAGAGCAATGAGCCGGGCGTGTTTTGCGTGGCCAATGAGCAGCCGTTCCCGGGCACCGCCAGCTTCAAAGTCTATATGATGAATAAAGATAACCCGCAGCTGCTGGACAAGGTTAACCAGTGGCTGGCCAGCCAGGACAAAAACGTGCTGAAACAGAAGTGGCGCATTCATGACCAGCTAAAACCATAAAGCAATAAAGGTTTTCTATGCGGGGGTGGCGGAAGATATTCAGCGTATCGGGTTTTCCGCCAGCACATCGTGAAGCAGCCAGTCATAAAACACCTTCACTTCCGGGCGCATGACCGCATGCTGGGGCGTCACAATATAGTAGGACCAGGTGAGCGGCCAGCGGCGGGCCGGGTGTAGCTGAACGAGCTGGCCGGTGGCGAGGAGCTGTTGTACCAGCGCCCGGCGAACAATAGCGACGCCGCGCCCGCTGAGCGCGGCCAGGATGACCGCCGACGTTGAGTTAATATGCAACCCGCTATCGCGCGCCGTTGGCGCCTGAGCGGCCTCCAGCACTTCCGCCCATGATGGAAAGCTGGCGCCGGGATAGGGCGTATCATCATGAATCAGCTTTTGCGCCGCCAGCCACTCGCCGCAGGCGGTTTTGTCTGCCGGGACGATTCGCGGGCTGCACACCAGCACCGCTTCTTCATCCATCAGCCAGGTTTTATCGACCCCGGGCCAGTCGCCGCGACCGCAGCGAACTGCCAAATCCGCTTCGCCGTGGGCCACATCCATCAGCTTTTCCGTAACGTTGAGACGCAGGTCGATATTATCATGGACTTCAGAGAAGCGGTTTAAGCGCTCCATCAGCCAGTTCATCATCAGAACCTGCGAGGCGGTAATCACCACCACGGAACGCGCCCGGCGGCCGCGAAGCTTATTCAGTCCGCTCTCCAGCTTATCCAGCCCCTGAGTAATATCCTGCAGCGCCGCCTGCGCTTCGCTCACCAGGGTGAGACGCTCTTTACCGCTACGGGTACGGTGCAGCAGCGGATGGCCGACCCACTCTTCCAGCGCCCTGACCAGCTGCCCGACGGCGGCGGGCGTCACGCCCAGCTCGCGCGCCGCACCGGTAAAGCTGCCGTGGCGGGCGGTGGCTTCAAACGCGTGAAGCCATTTCAGTCGGTTAAGCGAACGCATGGTGAATATCCCTCAGTGAATTTGCGTCTCAGTATAGGTCATCAAGATAGATTTTCTTTGTCGTTGGGCTATTTCTTCTCATTCGTCAGCGCGCTGCAGGAAAGGCATGCTTAGGCTACACAAATCAAGCGTGAAGAGGTGAATGATGAATACGGCGTTTATGGGAAAAAAACTGTTAGTGGTTGGCGGGACCAGCGGTATGGGGCTGGCGACGGCCAAACGGGTGGTGGAGAATGGCGGCAGCGTGGTGCTGGTGGGCAATCGTCGGCAGAAGGCCGAACAGGCGCGTCAGGCGCTGGCGGCAGCGGGGAAGGTGGATGTTATCGTCGCTGACCTGACGAGCGAAAGCGGTATGCAGCAGGTTATGGCCGCTATTAACGCGGAACATCAGGATATCAGCCTGCTGGTCAACGCCGCCGGCGTTTTCTTCCCGAAGCCGTTTATCGAACATGAAATGGCTGACTACGATCGGTATATGCATCTCAACCGCGCGACGTTTTTTATCACCCGCGAGGTGGTGCGCAATATGCTGGCTAATGGCATCAAAGGTTCGATTGTGAATATCGGCTCGATGTGGGCGCAGCAGGCCATCGGCGCAACGCCGTCGTCAGCCTACTCCATGGCGAAAGCGGGTCTGCATGCGCTGACCAAAAATCTGGCGATTGAGCTGGGCGGCAGCGGGATTCGGGTCAATGCGGTATCGCCGGCGGTGGTGCATACGCCGATATATGAAGGGTTTATCCCTAAAGAGGATGTGAAGGATGTGATGAACAGCTTTGACGACTTCCATCCCATTGGCCGCGTCGGCACGCCTGATGATATCGCGCAAACCGTGGCGTTTCTGCTCAGCGATAGCACCCGCTGGGTGACCGGCGCGGTTTGGGATATTGATGGCGGCGTGATGGCTGGTCGTCATGCCTGATTACGTTCATTATGTCAGTCAGGGTATTGGCATAACGCAAACGAATTCAGGATAAAGAGAGTCATGAGCGCTGAGATAACGCTGCCCGTCGGACAGCAAAACCAAAATATTGTTCGCCTGGCGACGGCGCAGGCGCTCGCAGGAGCAAACTCGGTGGTGTTTTACGCCACAGGGGCGATTGTGGGCAATGCCATCGCGCCCTCGCCGACGCTGGCCACGCTGCCCATCACCATTTTTGTGCTGGGGATGGCGGCCTGTATTTTGCCGTTTGGCGCGCTGGCCAGAAGACGCGGGCGCAAAACGGTCTTTATGGTCGGTACCGGCGCCGGCGTGTTGACGGGAGCGCTGGCGGCGCTGGCGGTCGCGATCGCTTCGTTCGGACTGTTCTGTCTCGCGGCCTTTTTCGGCGGCGCCTATGCGGCGGTGGCGGTGTCCTTCCGCTTTGCCGCTACCGACGGCGTCAGCGGCGAGCGGCGCGCGCGGGCGCTCTCGCTGGTCATGGGCGGCGGCGTGGCGGCGGGGATCATCGGCCCGATGCTGGTGACCGCGACCATGAATTTGTGGCCGCCGCACACCTTTGCGATGACCTTTATCGCTCAGGGGCTGGTGGCGGCGGTATCCGCGCTGGTCTTGCTGGGGGTAAAAACCCCCGAGCCGGCGGCGCAGGCCAAATCGGGCGGGCGCCCGCTGGGCGAAATCGTGCGCCAGCCGGGGTTTTCCCGGACGGTTTTTAGCGGCGCTATATCCTATATGGTGATGAACTTCCTGATGACCGCGGCGCCGCTTTCCATGCATATGCACGGGATCTCCCAGCAGGCGTCGAATCTGGGCATTCAGTGGCACGTGATCGCCATGTACGGTCCCGGATTTTTTACCGGCAAGCTGATTAATCGCTTCGGCGCCCGGCGTATTAACGCGGCCGGTTTAGTTCTGCTGCTGCTGTCGGTGATGGTTGGCCTCGCCGGTATCGACGTGATGCACTACTGGCTGTCGCTGATCCTGCTGGGTATCGGCTGGAACTTCGGCTTTACCGGCGCGTCGGCGCAGATCATGGATTTCCACCGGCCGGAAGAGAAAACTCAGGTGCAATCGCTGAATGATTTTATTGTCTTCGGCGTCATGATGATTGGCTCATTTTCCTCGGGCGCGTTGATGAACCTCTTCGGCTGGAATGCCGTGCTGTGGGGTTCGCTGGTGCCGGTTGCGGTTGCGCTGATCGCATTGTTGGCAGGCCGACGCCCAACGCTAAGGGGTTAATCCTCTTAGCTTTTCAAACGCAGGCGGAATTATTTTTCCGCTTTTTATTTCTGCCGCGAGAGCAAATTTAAAATATGAATTGGTAGGGTGAGATAAAATTCATCTCTCTTTTTTACTGCTTAATGGAAACACGCTAATGTGAATCCTCTTATTAATGTTTTACCCGTTTATATAATAAGAGTGAATACATGGAGGATTGAGCAAGGGAGTGAGGTTTTTAGCCGCCGCGCGCAGCGCAGAATAATATAGTGATGATAGGGTGTGGTTATTATATCTATAGGCCCTGCCTGTCATCGGCTTTGACGCTAATCAATATCCACGGCGCCGTCACCGCTATGATGTTACGTGAAACTATAAATATAAAACGTCATTATCTCAGCTGCAATGCCTCAAAGGAATGATCTTATGAAGAAAATTGCGACCATTACAGCCTCGGTCATTACCGCAGGCGTGTTATGTTATTTAGGGTTGTCAGGCTATATCTGGTATTACGACAGTCAGCGTATTAAAAAAAACGACGTCCGGCTCTCGGCGGTTGCCGAGAATAATAAAGTCCTCTCTTTTTTTAATGAAAAAGGTTGCGACTATTGCCACACGCCCTCGGCGGAGTTGCCCTTTTACGCCGCTTTTCCCGTTGCCAAACAGCTGATGGATTATGACGTACAGCTGGGATACAAATCCTTTAACCTTCAATCCGTGCGTACGTCACTGATTGACGATAAACCCGTTTCACAAAGTGGATTAAACAAGATTGAGTGGGTTATGCAGCATCAAACGATGCCGCCTACGCGATACGTCGCGCTGCACTGGGCCGGCGGCGTTAGCGACAGCGAACGTATTGAGATACTCAACTGGATTAAGCACCAGCGCGAGCGCTACTATGCCAGCGCTGATACCGCCGCGAAGCATCGCAATGAACCTCTCCAGCCGATCCCTAAAAAGCTGCCCGTTGATGAGCGGAAAGCTGCGCTGGGTTTTCGTCTTTATCACGACGCGCGAATGTCCGGGGATAGCACCATTTCTTGCGCACACTGCCATGCGTTAAACGCGGGCGGGGTCGATGGCAGAAAAACGTCTATCGGCGTGGGGGGCGCTGTTGGGCCAATTAACGCGCCAACGGTATTTAACGCCGTCTTTAATATTGAGCAATTCTGGGACGGACGGGCATCAACGCTGCAAGAACAGGCCGGTGGCCCGCCGTTAAACCCCATTGAGATGGCATCAAAATCCTGGGGAGACATTATTAATAAACTGGATAAAGATCCCGTATTGAAAAAGGATTTTTTAGCCGTTTATCCGCAAGGTTTTAGCGGTGAGCGCATCACTGACGCTATCGCTGAATTTGAAAAAACATTAATTACCCCCGACGCGCCATTTGATAATTGGCTGCGCGGTGATGAAGACGCGCTGACCGCGCAACAAAAACATGGCTATCAGCTATTTAAAGATAATAAATGTGCTACCTGTCACGGCGGTATTATTCTCGGCGGCCGCTCTTTTGAACCGCTGGGGCTGAAGCGTGATTTTAATTTTGGTGAAATCACGGCTGCTGATATTGGCCGAATGAATGTGACGAAAGAGGTACGGGATAAATTACGCCAAAAAGTGCCGGGGCTACGCAACGTGGCGCTCACCGCGCCCTATTTTCATCGCGGTGATGTTCCGACGCTTGATGGCGCAGTAAAACTGATGCTGCGCTATCAGGTCGGTACGGATTTAGCGCAAAAAGATATCGATGATATTGTCGCTTTTCTGCATAGCCTGACCGGTGTTTATACGCCGTATCAGCCGGGGCAATAACGGGATGATGAGCGAAAGTTCCCGGAGCTGGCTCAGGGCCATTAAACTGCACTGCGAACGCGATGGTCGGACGCTGCTGAAAGATTTTTCATTCAGCGTTTCGGCGGGCGATTGGGTGCAGATAGCCGGAGGCAACGGTGCGGGGAAAACCACTCTCCTGCGCCTGCTTACCGGGCTGGCCCGCGCTGATGCCGGAGAAATCTACTGGCAGGGCCGCCCTCTGCATCGCGCGCGCGATAGCTACCAGCAAAACCTGCTGTGGATTGGCCATAAGCCGGGAATCAAAGCCAGGCTGACCGCCATGGAAAACCTGCGCTTTCTCCATCAACACGATGATATCGCCCAGTGCCGGGAGGCCCTTAAGCAGGCCGGGCTTGCCGGCTTCGACGATATTCCTGTTAACCAGCTCTCCGCCGGTCAGCAGCAGCGCGTGGCGCTATCGCGCCTCTGGCTGACCCGCGCCCGCCTGTGGATCCTCGACGAACCTTTTACCGCGGTCGATACGGAGGGCGTCGAATGCCTGATTCAGCGCATGGCGCAGCACACGGAGCAAGGGGGCATCGTCATTTTCACTGCCCATCAATCAATTAGCGCGGCATCCGACAGGATTCGACGCATTGCGCTGCGCGGCGAGAGGGCGGAACCGTGATGTGGCGGATTTTTTGCCTTGAACTGCGGGTCGCGTTTCGCCATCGCGCGGAAATCGCCAATCCGCTGTGGTTTTTTCTGATTGTCATTACGCTGTTTCCGCTCGCCGTTGGTCCGGAGCCGCAGCTGCTGGCGCGGCTGACGCCCGGCATTATTTGGGTCGCTGCGCTGCTCTCCTCGCTGCTGGCGCTCGAGCGCTTGTTTCGCGACGACTTACAAGACGGCAGCCTTGAACAGCTGATGCTGCTGCCTTTGCCGCTGCCGGCGGTGGTCGTGGCTAAAGTGATGGCTCACTGGGTGGTCACCGGTGTGCCCCTGCTGATCCTGTCGCCGCTGGTGGCTCTGCTGCTGGGCATGGACGTCTATGGCTGGAAAATTATGGCGCTGACCCTGCTATTAGGGACGCCGACGCTGGGGTTCCTCGGCGCGCCGGGCGTGGGGCTCACCGTTGGACTTAAGCGCGGCGGCGCGCTGTTAAGCATTCTGGTTCTGCCGCTGACTATTCCCTTACTTATTTTTGCTACCGCCGCGATGGATGCGGCCTCCATGCATCTGCCCGTGGCGGGGTATATGGCGATACTGGGCGCGCTGCTGGCGGGCAGCGCAACGTTAAGCCCCTTTGCGACGGCGGCGGCGCTACGCGTCAGTCTGCACTAGCGCGGTTTTTGATGGATGACGCTTATCAGGTTTGCGGCGCCGGGGATCCAGACCCGGGCTTATCAATGGATTTATCTTTATTTCTGGTGACTGAAATATGAGGAAAACAGGGATTCAACTGACGAATCCGCCGCGGCTTTATCAGCTCTGCGGCAGGGTCGCTCCGTGGCTGGGCGGCGCCAGCGCGCTGGTACTGATCGCGGGCTGGGTCTGGGGATTTGGCTTTGCACCCGCGGACTATCAGCAGGGCGAGAGCTATCGCATTATCTATCTGCATGTTCCGGCGGCAATGTGGTCTATGGGCATTTATGCCCTGATGGCGGCCGCGGCGTTCATCGGCGTGGTCTGGCAGATGAAAATGGCCAATCTGGCGCTGGCGGCGATGGCGCCCGTGGGGGCGGTGTTTACTTTTGTGGCGCTGGTGACCGGTTCCGCGTGGGGTAAGCCAATGTGGGGAACCTGGTGGGTTTGGGATGCCAGATTAACCTCTGAGCTGGTGCTGCTGTTTCTCTACGTCGGCGCGATAGCGCTGTGGCACGCTTTTGACGATCGCCGTCTGGCCGGGCGCGCGGCGGCTATTCTGGTGCTGATTGGCGTGGTGAATTTACCTATCGTTCACTACTCGGTGGAGTGGTGGAACACCCTGCATCAGGGCTCAACGAATATGCAGCAAAGCATCGCTCCGGCGATGCGCGCGCCGCTGCGGATGGCGATTATCGGCTACCTGCTGCTGTTTATCACGCTGGCGCTAATGCGCATGCGGAATCTGATTTTGCTCATGGAAAAACGTCGCCCGTGGGTCAGTGAACTGATTTTAAAAAGAGGTCGTCGATGAGCAGCGCATTTACAAGCTGGAGTGATTTCCTGGCCATGGGCGGCTATGCCTTTTACGTCTGGCTGGCGGTGGCGTTGACCATTCTCCCGCTGGCGGCGCTGGTCGCGCACAGCGCGATCCTGCATCGTGTCATTCTGCGCGATATCGCCCGGCAGCGCGCCCGTGAAGCCCGCAGGCGCGCGGCGCGGGAGGCGATATGAATATTCGCCGCAAAAACCGCCTGTGGGTCGCCCTCGCGGTGCTCGCCGGGCTAACGCTGACCACCGCGCTGGTGCTCTATGCGCTGCGTTCCAGTATCGACCTGTTCTATACGCCTGGCGAAATCCTCTACGGCAAGCGCGAAACGCAGCAGCGGCCCGAGCGGGGTCAGCGTCTGCGCGTCGGTGGGATGGTCGCGCCCGGCAGCGTGAAGCGGGATGCGAATTCGCTGCAGGTGAGTTTTAGCATCTATGACGCCGAAGGTTCGGTGGACGTCAGCTACGAAGGCATTCTGCCGGACCTGTTCCGCGAAGGGCAGGGCGTGGTGGTTCAGGGCGAGCTTGATGCGCACAACCGGATACAGGCGAAAGAAGTGCTCGCCAAACACGATGAGAACTACACTCCGCCAGACGTGGAAAAAGCGATGGAGAGCAACCATCGTCGCCCGGATAGCGCCTACAGGGACACATCCTTATGATGCCTGAAGTCGGCAACGGGCTGCTGTGCCTGGCGCTTGGCGTCGCGCTACTGCTTTCCGTCTATCCGCTGTGGGGCGCGGCGCGGGGGGACAGGCGAATGATGGCCTCTTCCCGGGTATTTGCCGTTCTGCTGTTCATCCTCATTATGGGCGCCTTTATGGTGCTGATTAACGCCTTCATTACCAACGATTTTACGTTGAGCTACGTGGCCAGTAACGCCAATACTCAGCTGCCGGTCCGGTACCGCGTGGCCGCAGCCTGGGGCGCACATGAAGGTTCGCTGCTGCTATGGGTGCTGCTGATGAGCGGCTGGACAGTGGCGGTAGCGCTGCGCAGCAGGCGAATGCCGCTTGATATTGTCGCCCGGGCGCTGGCGGTGATGGGAACGATCAGCGTTGGCTTTCTGCTGTTTATTCTGTTCACCTCCAACCCGTTTGCCCGTACGCTGCCGGAATTTGCCATTGAAGGGCGCGACCTGAACCCGCTGTTGCAGGACCCCGGGCTCATTTTCCATCCGCCGCTGCTGTATATGGGCTATGTGGGCTTCTCGGTGAGTTTTGCCCTGGCGATAGCCGCGCTGTTGAGCGGGCGGCTGGATAGCACCTTTGCGCGCTTCTCTCGCCCATGGACGCTGGCGGCGTGGGCCTTCCTGACGCTCGGTATTGTGCTGGGCTCCGCGTGGGCTTACTACGAGCTGGGATGGGGAGGCTGGTGGTTCTGGGATCCGGTGGAAAACGCGTCGCTGATGCCATGGCTGGCCGGTACCGCGTTGCTGCATTCGCTGGCGGTCACTGAACAGCGCGCCAGCTTCAAGGCGTGGACGCTTCTGCTCGCTATCTGCGCATTTTCGCTCTGTCTGCTGGGGACCTTTCTGGTGCGTTCCGGCGTGCTGGTCTCGGTTCACGCTTTTACCTCCGACCCGGCGCGCGGCACGTTTATTCTAGCCTTTATGGTGCTGGTCATTGGCGGCTCTTTACTGCTGTTCGCCATGCGTGGCTATAAAGTCCGCTCTCGGGTAAATAATGCGCTCTGGTCGCGCGAGTCGCTGCTGCTCGGCAACAACGTTCTGCTGATGGCCGCTATGCTCACGGTGCTGCTGGGTACGCTGCTGCCGCTGGTGCATAAACAGCTGGGTCTCGGCAGTATTTCGATTGGCGCGCCGTTCTTTAATACGATGTTTAGCTGGCTGATGGCGCCGTTTGCGCTCCTGATGGGCATCGGCCCGCTGGTGCGCTGGGGGCGCGATCGCCCGCGTAAGCTCAGGAGGCTGCTGGTTATCGCCTGCGCAAGCACGCTGGCGCTGTCGCTTCTGTTGCCGTGGTGGTTGGGCGATAAGATTGTCGCCATGACGGTGGTCGGGCTGGCGATGGCCTGTTGGGTCTTTGTGCTGGCGGGAGTAGAGATCGCTTTGCGGGTTTCACGCGGCGCCAGGATGACCCTCAGCTACTGGGGAATGGTCGCAGGCCACCTCGGGCTGGCGGTCACCCTCGTGGGTATCGCCTTTAGTCAAAATTACAGCGTGGAGCGCGACGTGCGCATGCGGGTGGGCGACAGCGTCGATGTCCATGAATATCGCTTTTCTTTCCGTGAGGTCAAAGAGGCGATCGGCCCAAACTATCGCTCCGCCGTCGCGGTGATTGGCGTCATGCGACGCGGCGAACCGCAGGCGATACTGAATGCGGAAAAGCGCTTTTACCACAGCAGCAGCGCCATGATGACCGAAGCGGCGGTTGACGGCGGATTCACCCGCGATCTCTATGCCGCGCTGGGCGAAGAGCTGGGCAACGGCGCCTGGGCCGTACGCCTTTATTATAAACCGTTCGTACGCTGGATTTGGGCCGGGGGAGTGCTGATGGCGCTAGGCGGGCTGTTGTGCCTGTGCGATCCGCGCTATCGCCCGCGCCGCGGATATCCTGGCGCGGAGGCCAGATGAAGCGCTGTACGTTGTTGATGCCGCTGGTCATTTTTATGGCTATCGCGATGCTGCTGCTGTGGCAGCTGGCGCGTAATGTGGAAGGGGACGATCCCAATAGCCTGGAGTCGGCGCTGATCGGAAAACCGGTACCGATTTTCCGTCTTGAGGCGCTGGAAGATCCCGGGCAGTATTTTCAGTCGGATGCGCTGGCCCAGGGCAAACCGCTGCTGCTTAACGTCTGGGCGACCTGGTGCCCGACCTGTCGCGCAGAGCATCAGTATTTGAATCAGCTTTCCGCGCGGGGGATCCGCGTGGTGGGTCTGAACTACAAAGACGATCGGCAGAAAGCAATTGGCTGGCTGAACACGCTGGGCAATCCCTACGCACTGAGCCTGTTTGACGGCGACGGGATGCTCGGGCTGGATCTCGGAGTCTACGGCGCGCCGGAGACGTTTTTGATCGATGGACAGGGGATCATTCGCTACCGCCACGCGGGGGATCTTAACGATCGGGTGTGGGAGCGCGAATTCAGGCCGCTGTGGGAGAAGTTTAGCCGGGAGGCTGCGCCATGAGATTATTACTGAGCGCGCTGATGCTGCTGCTTTGCGCAAACGCGCTGGCCGCTATTGATGTCATGCCGTTTAAGGACGAGGAGCAGGAACAGCGGTTTCGCCTGCTCACGGAGCAGCTTCGGTGCCCGAAATGCCAGAACAATAGCATTGCGGATTCCAGTTCCGCGATCGCGGCCGACCTGCGGCAGAAAGTTTTTACGCTCATGCAGGAAGGAAAAAGCGACAGCGATATTGTGGACTACATGGTGGCGCGCTACGGCAACTTCGTTACCTACGATCCGCCATTAACCCCGCTGACGATGCTGCTGTGGGTCGTGCCGGCCGCTGCGATCGCCATGGGCGGTTGGGCTATAGTGGCCCGCTCCCGCCGCCGCGTCAGGCCAGGGCAGGAGACGTTTTCTGACGGCCGGGCGCCGGAGGATAAATCCGCCGGGCCGTGGATTTTTATACCTGGCGCGGTGCTTGCGCTGGCGGTAGGTGCGGTCAGCTATAGCCAGACCGGCCACTATCAGCAGGTGCAACGCTGGCAGCAGGCGGTGGCTCAGACGCCGGCTCTGTTGGCGCGGGTGCAGGATCCAAAGGCGCAGCCGCTTGATGAAGACGAACTGCGGCGTCTGGCCCTCGGGCTACGCACGACGCTGTGGCAAAATCCGGACGCTTCTATTGAGGACTGGCTTATGCTCGGGCGTCTCGGCAGGGTCCTGGACAACGCCGCTATGGCGACTCAGGCCTATGCTCGCGCTTACGCGCTGGCTCCGGATAACGATCGTGCGGCATTTGGCTATGCGGAGGCGCTGCTGCGGGTATCTGACCCGCGGGGCGATGCGCTGGTGCGCCAGCTGATGGAGAGCCAGCGCGTTAACGACCGCCTGCTTAATCTCTACGCGCTCAGTGCATCAGAGCAGGCGCATTTCAGCGAGGCGCTGACGGCGTGGCGGTTGCTGCTAAAACGATTACCGCCGGACGATACGCGCCGGGCGGTTATTGAGCATCATATCAACCAGACGGAGCAACGGTTAACCCACGAACATCCCGCCGTTGACGCGCAAGGTTAATAACCGCTCCGTTTGTTCACCAGGTTTTTCAGCGGCAGCGCCTGCTGCTGCCGCCGGATGTTGTCCAGCAGTTGGCGGGCAATCACCTCCGTCTGCGCGATGGAGGCCATATGCGGCGTGATCGCCACCTGCGGGTGTTGCCACAGCGGGTCTTCCTGGGGCAGGGGCTCGACGGGGAAGACGTCCAGCACCGCGCCGGACAGCTTGCCGCTATCCAACGCCTCGAGCACGTCCTGATTCACCATATGCTCGCCGCGGCCGCAGTTAATCAGCGACGCGCCGTCGGGCAGCTGCTGCAGTAAAGGATGGGCGAGGATACCTCGCGTCTCCCCGGTTAACGGCAGGACGTTGATCAGCGCATCCAACTGGCCAAGGAATTCGCCAGCCTGCGCCTCTCCGTTGTAGCAGCGCACGCCGGCAAGGGATTTTTCGCTACGCGCCCAGCCGGAAACCCGATACCCCAGCGCGGCCAGCTGCGAGGCGATATAGCCGCCAATTTCGCCGAGGCCCATGACGCCAACGTGATAATCGGCCGCCGCTCGCTGCGGATACATCTTCCAGACGCGCTCGCGCTGGTGGGCCAGCGCCCGGTCAAAGCGACGCTGAAACCACAGCACGCCCCACAGCGCGTATTCAAACATACCGTGACGAAAATCTTCATCCACCACCCGGCAGAGCGGAACGTCGCTGGCGAAAACGCTGGCGGGCAAATGGTCTACGCCGGCAGACGCGGCCTGGATCAGCTTCAGCTGAGGCGAGCGCGCCAGCAGCTGCGGGTCGGGAAACCAGCAGCAGGCGTATTGCGCCTCGCGGGCGGCGGGGTCCTCGGGCAGAACCGCTTTCACTTCCGGGAATAGCGCGAACGCGGCGCAAATCTCCCGGGTGTACTGAGGATCGTTACAATCCACGACGATGGTGAACTGAGTCATAGGCATTAGCTCTTATAAGAAGTATCAAGACGGTCGAGGCGCCGTAGCCACGCCTGCCACACCAGCTGGCGTTCATGTTCAACCCCCATCAGCTGCTCACAGGCGTGCCGGCTCAGCGGTTCAGGTATCGTATGGATGGGGCCGAGCGGCGCCAGCTGCGCGGCGGCCATCTGGATCTCGCAGGCGCGGTTCAGGTAGTACATGATATAAAACGCATCGGCGACGGTGCGCCCGACCGACAGCAGCCCGTGGCTTTGCAGGATCAGGGCGATATTCTCGCCGAGCGAGCGCTGGATCCGCACGCGTTCATCGAGATCGAATGCGACGCCTTCATAAGGATGGTAGCCGACGCGTTGATAAAACTCGGTGCTGATTTGGTTAAGCTGCAGCAGCCCGTCTGCGCAGGCGGCAACGGCCATCCCCGGCAGCGTGTGGGTGTGGATCACGCAGTGGGCGTCTTCCCGGGCCATATGGACCGCGCTATGAATGGTAAATCCCGCCGAGTTTGCCGGGGCGCTGCCCTCGACGACCTTACCCTGCATATCGACCACGATTAAGTTGCTGGCGGTGACTTCGTCAAACATCATGCCAAAGGGGTTAATCAAAAACCGCGGCTCGCCGTCACCGGGCAGGCGCACGGAGAAGTGGGTATACAGCGTGTCTTCCCAGCCGAAGAGCGCCGCCAGACGATAGGCGGCGGCCAGCTGCTGGCGTAGTTCCCGTTCAGTTGCCATTTATTGCACTCCCATAAATTCACGAATGCGGGTGAGGGACGGATCGGCGGCATCGCTGCGAATGCGCTGCGGCGGCATATCGCTCTGCACGACGCCGTTTTCCATCATCACCACCCGGTCAGAAATTGATAAGGCGAAGTCCATCTCGTGGGTCACGATAATCATCGTCATGCCTTCGCGGGCGAGGGACTGAATGACCTTCAGCACTTCGCCAACCAGTTCAGGGTCCAGCGCCGACGTGGGTTCATCAAACAGCATGATGTCCGGTTTCAGCGCCAGGGCGCGGGCGATGGCCACGCGCTGCTGCTGGCCGCCGGAGAGCTGGTACGGGTACTTTTCGGCGTGCGCCAGCAGACCGACGCGATCCAGCAGCCACAGCGCCTGCTCTCTGGCGGCGGCGCGGTCGAGCAGCTTGTGATAGAGCGGGGCGAGCATCACGTTATCCAGCACCGTGCGGTGGGGAAACAGGTTGAAGCCCTGGAACACCATGCCGATGCGGCGTACGCCCGCGCGCATTTGCTGTTTATCAACAACGGAGGCGCCCTTCAGGTAATCCTCGCCGTAAAGAATGATCTCGCCGCCGTCGATGCTTTCAAGGGCGTTAATGGTGCGGATCAGGGTGGTCTTGCCGGAGCCGGACGGGCCGATGATGCTGATTACCTCGCCGTTTTCCACTTTCAGGTCGATGCCTTTCAGCACGTGGTGCTGGCCCCAGGATTTTTCGATGGCGTGCAGATCCAGCGCCGGCGGGTTGCCGCTGGCGGCCTGCGCTTTTTGCGTCTGTACCGGCGGCTTCAGGTTCTGGCGCAGGGTTTCGCATTCATGCTCGTTGAGCGTTTGCGGGCGCTTACGCTGAATATCCAGCAGGTTTTCCAGCGCCCGGAACAGCCAGCTAAACACCGTGACGACCATAACGTAGTAAATGGCGACCGCCAGCAGCGTCTCCATGACGAGAAAATTCTGCGCGTACAGGCGCTGGCCGGTCAGCAGCAGCTCCGGCAGCGAAATAACCGACAGAATCGAGCTGAGCTTGATGATGGTGATGTATTCGTTAATCAGCGTGGGCAGGGAAATACGAAACGCCTGCGGGATAATAATTAAGCGCTGAATCCCGATAAAGCTAAAGCTTAAGGCATGCCCGGCTTCGCTTTGCCCCCTGGCGACCGAAAGCAGGCCGCCGCGATGGATTTCCGCCATGTAGGCCGCTTCGGTCACCGTCATCGAGACCAGCCCGGCAATAAACGGAACGCCGAGCAGCGGTTGGGTGGCCGGAAACAGCTGCGGCAGGTTATAGACAAAGACCAGCAGGACCATCAGCGGTACGCTGCGGAAAAACCAAATATAGAGTTCGACGGGAACCTTCAGCCAGCGCGGGCCGGAGAGCTTCGCGCAGGCTAAAAGAAAACCTAATATCAGGCCAATAAACCAGGACAATGAACTGACGACAACCACGGTGACACACGCCTGCCAGAATGCCCCAACGCTAAATAATGAAAAAAAGTATCCCCAATCGAACTCCATACCGACTCCCGTTTAATTATTGTATTAATTGATGCTTTCTAAGTTGTATTTCTTGATGATGGCGTCATATTTGCCGTTGGCTTTAAGGGTGGCTAACGTTGATTTAATGGCCTCGGCCAGCTCGGTGTTGCCTTTGGCGACGTAAATTCCCAGCGGCAGCGGATAGACCAGGCGGTTCGAGCTAATGGCCAGGCGGCCGCGGCTTTTCTCGACGATAATTTGCGCCGCCGGGGCGATTTCTAACTGGGCGTTGATATTTTTCGACAGCAGGGCCTGGGAGGCTTCCGGCGCGGTCGGGAATTCCTGAATACTAATGGCCGGTTTGCCGTTTTTCAGGCAGTACTCGTCGGAGTGCGTTTTCAGGCTGGAAACCCAGGCGGTACCCGCCTGCAGACCTACCTTCACGCCGCACAGTTCGTCTTCCGTTTTTGGCTGAATGGCGCTGCTTTTCAGCGCAATAATGGACGCGCCGGACAGGGCGTAAGGGATGGCGTCCGCCTGCTTCTGGCGCTCGGGCGTCACGTACATCCCGGAGATCACCGCATCGTATTTTTTACCGATACCTAAGATCAGGCTGGTGAATTTCGTGTCGATAAGCTGCGGTTTTGCCTTCAGCTGTTCGGCGATCAGCGCCGCGAACTCCGGGTCGATGCCGACAATATTGTTATTGCTGTCATAGGATTCAAAAGGCGGATAGGTCACCTCCATCCCGACTTTAAAGACGCCCTCGGTCAGCAGCTCAGCGGCCTGAGCCAGCGGTGAAAAACAAGCGGTGACGGCGATGGATAAAGCCACACGGCGCGAGAGTTTTTTTAGCGTTTTGTTCATCATTTATCCTCACGGGTTATTTACGGTTTTTTGCTGTGCTTGTTTTTTCAGATGGCCAAAGGTGTTAGTGCCGCGGGCGCGTTCGGGGAGCTGGAGCTCGCCTCGGGTGACTTTCTCGCGCAGGTAGCGATAGGTCTGTAACGCCTGGCTCCACATATGCTCACCAATGCTCAGTTCTTGATATTCGCTGGCTTCGCCTGCCTCAAGGAAGCCCGGCAGCGGGCGAATCAGCGTGTGGTAGTCGCAGGCGAAAAACAGCGGGAAGGAGTAGCGTTCCTGCGGCACCTTGCGTACGCGGTGTGCGGTTGCAACAAATGTGCCAGCGCTCAGGACTTCCAGCATGTCGCCGATATTAATCACGAAAGCCTCTTCTCCGGTCGCGTTCTTCAGCGGCGGGGCGTCGATCCAGTCGCTATCTTCATTCAGCACTTCAAGACCCGGCTGGTCGGCGAGCAGCAGGGTGAAGCATTCATAGTCGGTGTGTGCACCAATACCGGGAACATCTTCGGCGCTGGCGTCAAAGGGGTAGTGGATCAGCCGCAGCTTTGACGGCGGGCAGGTAACCATCGACCTGAAATAGCCCTCCGGCAGGCCAAGGGCGAGAGCGAAGGCGTCAAACAGGCGATGCCCAAGGGCGAAGACCGCGTCATAGTAGGCCAGCACGCGGGATTGAAATTCCGGCACGTCAGGCCACTCGTTGGCGCCAATCAGCGGCGTTTTCGCCACGACGAACGGGTGGTCGTCGGCGGCCTGAAAGCCGATATCAAACGCCTCTTTGTGATCCGGCTTGCCGGAGCCGTAAATCTCTTCCCCTTCGGGAACGTAGCCTTTATGGCTTTTCGACTGTCCGATGTAGTACGCCATCTTGCGTTCCATCGGCAGGGCGAAAATCTCTTTGGCCGCCGCGCGGATCCCGGCAATCAGTTCGGGCGCGATGCCGTGGCCGGTAACGTAGAAAAAGCCGACTTCGCGGGCCGCCTGGCCGATGGCGTCGGCCACCGCCTGGCGTCGGACGAGATCGTCGCAGGCCAGGTCGCTGATATCGATGGTCGGTAATTCAGTAAACGAACTTTTTGCAGCGGTCATTTCTTCCGTTCCTTATTCAGTTTGCGAGGTGAATTCAACAAAATGCTGCTGTTCACGCTGGGCCATCCAGGCGTTCAGCGACCACAGGTCGGCGACCGGAACGTTGGTAAACGGCAGGTGATGCAGGTAGCCATCGGGGCCAAATTCCGGCGTAAGCGTGGTGTACTGGTAGCCGCGCCGGCGCTGCGATTGCCAGATTTGTTCCCAGAAGCGCTGCTGAAACCGCAGGGCCGCCCGATATTCCGGCGCGGCGGGGTGCGGCACCTGCGGCCCCTGGTCGTACCCGGCGCGGGCCTGAATATGGTGGACCCGTTCGATAAAGGCGCTGAAGTCATCGCAGGGGTCATCCAGCAGGCGTTCGCTTACCACGATCCAGTGGCTGATATCGGCGGTAAAGCGCAGCTGCGGCAGCTGTTGAATTATCTCCAGCGTCAGCCACGGGCTATACAGCGATGTGGCGCGATGGGTTTCAAAGCTGCAGAACAGCTCATATTCGGCGGCGAGCTCATGCGCTTTGCCGAGAAAATCCACCTGCTGCGCCAGCGGCCAGCGGTCGTTACCGGCCAGCAGATTGACGAAGCGCGGATTAAGCGCTTTTGCCGCCGCAAAACGTTCTTTTAAGCGCTCCAGATGCTGCGCGGGCGTCTCGGCCTGGGCCGGGATAACGCCGCCGCCGCTGAACACAATGGCGATATACTCAAGCGCGGACGCTTCGATGCGTTGGGCCAGCGTCCGCTGCTCTTCTGGCGTCAGCGGAACCCGCGCTTCAATACCGCAGCAGCCGACGCTCCGGAGTTCGCTGACCGTTTGCTGCCACGGGGTGGTGACGCCCCACAGCGTGCGAAAGACGTTAAGCTGCATGGTTTTTCCTCTATGGATATTTCACGCCCGGGAGAACGCAGAGCATTTCATACAGCAGGTTGGCGGCCAGCTGGGACGTGTTGCCGCTGACGTCATAGGGGGGCGAGACCTCGACCAGGTCGCAGCCAATCAGGTTCAGACCGCGGCAGCCGCGCACGATTTCCAGCGCCTGAATCGACGTCAGTCCGCCCACTTCCGGAGTTCCGGTGCCGGGGGCCCAGATCGGGTCGAGGCTATCAATATCGAAGCTGAGATAAACCGGGCCAGCCCCCATTTGCTGGCGCACTTCGGCCATTAGCGGAGTCAAAGATTGGTGCCAGCACTGCTCGGCCTGAACCAGACGAAAACCGCGATCGACGCCCCACTGGAAGTCACCGGCGGCGTAGCCCTGCGCGCGCTGGCCAATCTGGACGACGCGTTTAAGATCCAGCAGCCCCTCTTCGACGGCGCGGCGGAAGGTGGTGCCGTGGGCAATCTTTTCGCCGAACATCTCATCGTTGGTATCGGTGTGGGCATCGACGTGAATCAGCCCAACCGGACCGTGCTTTTTGGTCAGCGCGCGCAGGATCGGCAGGGTAATGGTGTGATCGCCCCCCAGCGTCAGGGGGATAAGCGGAAAACTATTTAAACCGGTGTAGTAATCCTCGATAATCTGCACCGATTTGAGCAGGTTGTAGGTATTGATCGGTACATCACCGATATCTGCCACCGACAATGAATCAAAAGGCGCGGCGCCGGTGGCCATGTTGTACGGGCGGATCATTACCGATTCGGTACGAATATAGCGCGGTCCGTAGCGCGTTCCGGAACGCTGTGAGGTTCCGATATCCAGCGGGATGCCGACAAACGCTGCATCAAGTCCCTGTAAATCTTCGATAAATGGCAGGCGCATCATCGTGGCGCGGCCACCAAAACGCGGCATCTCGTTGCCACCCTGCGGTTGATGAAAGACGTTATCCATTTCAGCTCCTGAATCTGACCAACAAAACTCAACAGCAGGGATAGTGCGAAAGATGTGCTGGACTTTAAATCGTCTGCCGCAAATACTTAGTTCATTTATTAGTGAACTAAGACGCTATGCTTAACGACGCGACGCTTAACATTCGACAGCTCCAGGTTTTTGAGGCGGTGGCCCGTCTTGAGAGCTATGGCCGGGCCCAGCAGGAGCTGGGGATTTCCGTTTCCGCGATCAGCAATGCGATGTCGCAGCTGGAAGGCCAGCTTGGCTTTAGCCTGTGTCAGCGCGGGCGCGGCGGCTTTGCGTTGACCGAAAAAGGGCAGCATTTTTTACAGCAGGCGATCCGCGTGCTGAGCGAACTGAATGAACTGGAGCGCCAGTCGGCGCTGCTGAAAGGCGAGCATAGCGGCACGATTTGTATCTCAACGCTTGATTCCATCGAGACGGAAACCGCGCTGTCGCTGCCGGTCGTGCTGCGCAGCTTTAGCGATAAGTTTCCTAATGTGCATATCAAGCTGATTATCCGTACCCCGGCGGAACAGCTTAACGGCGTATTGAATAACCATATCGATCTCGCCATCGGCAGCTACAACTCGCGGGTGCATAACATCATCAGCGAACCGCTCTATCGCGAGCAGCACTGGCTCTACTGCAGCGACCTGCATCCCATGTTCTTCAGTCGACAGCTCGATAAAGAGCTGATCAGCCAGTGTCCGCTGGTGACGCGCAGCTACTGGAATACCAGCGATCTGCGGCGGCGCGGGTTCAGCAAGGGCAGCGCGACCGTTGAAACCGTCGATGCGCAGCTGCTGCTCATCCTCTCCGGGAAATACATCGGCTACCTTCCCGAGCACTACGCCTGGCCGTGGATTAAGGAGAATCGCCTGCGCGTACTGCTGCCCAATGAGTTTGGCTTTCAATCTCCCTTCTCGGCGATATGTAAGCGCGGGCGCAGCAACGAACCCTACCTGAAGGAGTTTCGCAATCTACTCAAGAAGAATACGGTGGCCAGACCGAAGTGGAGCGAATGAGATTCGTATTGAATGAGTAACAGCTTATGCCTGATTAGAATTGTAAAAAGACCGCTCAATATCAGGCATATAAAAGGTAATGTGCCATTAATCATATGTGGCTAAGAAAAAGCTTAGATAAAAATATCGTCCTGCACCTGGATAATTCCCATTCCCGACCTGGTTAAAAAATGACCTTTTTGTGTGTTTTTTCTGAATTAATGTTAAATCCAACGCCTGACGTTGTTTGTTAAAATTTTTTCTGCTGCAATCGACAAATATATTTTTGACGTATTTTTTTTCTAATGGATGGGAAGATGATAAGAAATAGCTTATTGGCATTGGTGTGCATTTCTGTAGGTTTATTACAGGGGTGTACTAATGGTAAAAAACCGCAGAGCGCACTCATAAAAAAAGATGTCATTCAAAATGAACAGCCCGCGCAGGTTCCTGCTTTACAGCAGTGTATCCAGGATGCCGACGCTTTAGTTAAGCTCGATAAAAAGTTTCAGCAGGACTCAAACGAGCTATATGGTTTAATCAATGACGCTAAGTTTTATGCTTCTGTTTCAGACCAAACCTCCGCCAGCGTAAAATCAACGATTACACCGCTTTTTGAATACAAGATAAACGATAAGTGTAATAGCATTTCGCAGAAATTAATTAAAGAGTTTGAAAGCCGGGCAAGAAAAGCTGAACTCAAGGATGGGCTAGCCAGATGATGGACGCTAAGGGGAAACTGAATATATGCAATCTACGAGGTCCTGCGATTGTATTTGCTCTTTTTACCCTTATTGTTGTGTTTCCTGCTCGTGCTGAGCCGGGAGACTTCCTTGATAATATATCGAAACTCGAAATAAACAATCCGCCGGCCTCAGGCGCCGCCAGCGGGGAGTCGGTCTCGTCTAAGCAAAATAACGATAGCCCTGATAAAAAAACGCCTCAGAAGCAGGACGTCGTCAGAAAAAAAAGTCATCAGAATAAAACAGAGAGTACGATTAACGCTCTGCGGAAACAGAATGCGGAGCTGAGCGCTGCCGCCAAAGCGGCGGAGAAAAAGCACGCTGAAACGACGCGCGAACTGTCGGCGCAGATCGCCGCGCTGAAGGCTCAGAGTGAACAGCGTGTACAGAAAGAGAGCGGCGAAACTACCGCCGTGAGCGCGCTGAGCAAAAAGAACGCCGAGCTGGCCGCCGCTGCCGAAGCGGCGCAGAAAAAACTGGATGAGACCACCCGCTCGCTGACGGCGCAGATCGCCGCATTGACGGCACAGCGTGCACAGAACGAAAGCGGGCAGACCACCGCGCTTGATGCGCTGAGCAAAAAGAACGCCGAGCTGGCCGCCGCTGTCGAAGCGGCGCAGAAAAAACTGGATGAGACCACCCGCACGCTGTCGGTGCAGATTGCCGCGCTGAAAACGCAGAAGGAGCAGAGTGAGAACCTGCAGAAATCGACGATCGATACGCTGACGGGAAAGAATCTGGAACTGCGCGCCGCTGCCGAATCTGCACAGAAAAAGCAGGATGAGACAACCCGCGCGCTGTCGGCGCAGATTGCCGCGCTGACCAAAAAGAACGCCGAGCTGGCCGCCGCCGCCGAAGCGGCGCAGAAAAAGCAGGATGAGACCACCCGCGCGCTGTCGGCGCAGATTGCCGCGCTGAACAAGCAGCGCGTGGAGAGAGAAGGTCAGCAGAAAACCGCGCTTGATGCGCTGAGCAAAAAGAACGCCGAGCTGGCCGCCGCCGCCGAAGCGGCGCAGAAAAAGCAGGATGAGACCACCCGCGCGCTGTCGGCGCAGATCGCCATGCTGAACAAGCAGCACGCGGAGAGGGAAGAGCAGCAGAAAACCGCGCTTGATGCGCTGACCAAAAAGAACGCCGAGCTGAACGCCGCCGCCGCAACCGCGCAGAAAGAATATGATGTTTCAGTCGCTGCTTTAAACGACAAAAATAAAAAATTACAGTCTACGCTCGATAGCCTGGCCATCAAGCAAAGTGATTTAAGCCTTGCGGATAAAAGTCATAAAAATGCCTATGCGCTCGGCGTTTTCTACCTTACCCAGGCGCTATCCGATGTGAATAAAATGGCCGACAATAATGTCAAGCTGGCGCCTTCAGCGTTGGTTTCCGGGTTTAACGACGCTTATAATAAAAAACTCAAAATTAAAGAAAATGAAATAGAAAGTATCGTTAACATGCTTAACGAACAACTATCGTCTAAGTACGTCGATATTGAAAAAAGAATCATGGCAAAAATCAAAAATAAAAAATATGAGATTTTGCCTAATGGCGTATATTTTGTGGTTGATAAAAAAGGAAAGGAGCCGTACAAGTCGAATGAGACTTTGTCTATGAATATCCTTGAGAAGAAGCTTGATGGTACGCCGATACTCAATACGATGAATTCAAAGATGGTTTACGATAAGCAAATCGATCCGCTAATGGCCAAAGTATTATCATCCGGATTAAAAGGGGGAACGGTCACGCTATATGGACAGGCCGGCTCGCTGTATAGCAGCACGCCAGCGGACCTGAACCCGGATACCTTAATCTCCATTACCTTCGAACTCATTCCCTGAGCGATCAATAGCGGCTCCCCGCCGACTTGCGTATCCGCAAAGCCATCGCCCGCATACCTGGGGTTGTCAGTCAGATGTCCGGGACGGACATCATGGCTGCAACTATCGCCTGGCGGACAGAATATTGCCCATCGCGCTTTCAACCGATCGCTTCCGGCAGCAGTCAATCCAGCTGCATGAGGTTTGACTCAAAGGCGGTGACGCCCGAGGCCTCTCCGGCGTAATGCGCCGCGTCGTCATACGGGGCGAGGTGTGAAAAGCAGCATATTACCATTCTCAACGAGTATGAAGACGGAACTGCGATCCTGTCCCTGTTGCTTTCCCAATGAATCCCGACTTGATATCTGCCGGATATTATTTGTGAATTTTATATTAATCTTGCCAGTCATTAATTATAACCATATTTATGCCCAGAGCTGGGCGGTTTACAGACTGTAAACCATAAAAAAATAATTTATTTCACACTTCGCTATTCGCGATGTTTTCAGTGTCAGGAGTGATCTTTATTTCCGCTGCACATTGATTTGCATCAATCAACTCTGTCTATTCAGATATGAATTTAATTCATATTCCTCTGGCAGGTATACACTCAGCCTTTATTGTAAGCAAAAGGTTGTTATTACATACCGGCTTTGTTTGTCTGATGCGTTTCATTTTTACATTTGCCTTAAGGTGTCTGAGGAAAGTCTTATAATGGACTTTGGGGCCGGCAGGTTGATATTTTTTGGCGCTTTGCTCTACTATATCCTGGTCATCACACGCCGTTATGTTTAACTCATTATTCCTCACGGGAAGGGACCGCTATGGCTGATACGTTCCAGAATGAGGTGCCCAGGGCACGCATTTTCAGAAAAGAGTTCGAAAAAATCCTGAAAGACCCGGCGCTAACGCAGGAATTACGCGACGAAATCAGCGCGCTGGCTCCGAAATAAACGGCGTGCGTTATTTAATAGATTAACCGGGAATATGCTGGACGCGCAGGTGGCTGATTCCGTGGCCCGAACGGCGCTGGCAGCCGGCCCGGCGCTGACCGGAGAGGAGATGTACTGATGGCCAATGTTTATACTCTGATTTCAGTCTGTCAGGCCGCTGCTGATGCGCTGGTGGTACAAACGCAACAACGTCTGCTGTTGTGGAACAACTGGCTGCAGCCGCTGTCAGCCGATAAACCCGCGGGGGACGATCCCGGCTACGATGATGATTTCCAGCTGATGCGCGAAGAGGTGAACAAGATCACCGGTGCGGATAGCGATCTGATTTGTAGGTTGGCCGAAAAACTGCTCACCACCGTGACCAAAGATATTCGCGTTGCCTCATATTACGCGTGGGCGCGGCTGCACCGGGATGGCGAAAGCGGTCTGGCGGACGGACTGGAACTGCTGGCCGGGCTGATGCAGGGTTTTGGCGAGCAGCTGCACCCGCTGCGGGAGCGCAGCCGAAGGGCCGCATTTGACTGGCTCGCCGGACAGCGGATGCTTGACAGCCTGTCGCTGTACCCCGAGGCCGGCAGTACTGATGCCTTGCGTATCAGCGGCGCATTATTGCTGATGGAGCAGGCGCAGGAGGGGACCGTCCCCGATGCGTTGTGCGGCGTCCTCGAGACTCGTCTGTTGAAGTCGGGCGGGCCGGATGCCGTCGTGCCGCAGAACGTCAGCGATGTTTCGCCCTCTCAGGCAAACAACTATACGCCGGCGCTGAGCCCTATCACCTCCGGTCAGGAACTGCTGACCCAGGCGCGTATCCTGGCGAAATATCTGGGAGACCAGCCGGAGGGCTGGCTGGCCGCTCACCATCTGATGAAAAGCATCCGCCACGACACGTTATATCAGCTGCCGCCGCTATCAGCAGAAGGCAGAACCCGTATTGAACCGCCGAAGCCGGACCAGCGGGCATTGCTGAAGCGGTTGTATCTCCAGCAGAGCTGGACGGAATTGCTGGAACAGGCTGACGGGATGTTTTCTCGTGGCGCGAATCATCTGTGGCTGGACCTGCAGTGGTATATCCACCAGGCTCTGCTGAAGGCTGGGCGGGAAGCGGAAGCCGCTATTATTCAGAATGACCTGAAAGGGCTGCTGACCCGGCTGACGGGGCTGGAAGGACTGGCATTTAACGACGGCACGTCGTTTGCCGATGAGGTCACGCTGAACTGGATACAACAGCAGGTGCTGGAGAACGCCGCAGGCTGGCGGGATGATACTGCCGCCAGCGCCGCTACCGCATCCGGCGATGACGATATTCTGCTGCTGGAGCCGGAGGCCCTCGCGGTTGCCGACAGCGACGGCCCGGAGGCGGCGCTGGCCTGGCTGCAGAACCGCCCGGGTATCACCAGCGTGCGCAGCCGCTGGCTGCTGCGCCTGCTGATGGCGCGTATTGCCGAGCAGACCGGCAAAAATGAGCTGGCGCAACACCTGCTGGCGGAACTGGGCGCGGATGCTGCCGGAATTCCGCTGGCACAATGGGAGACAGGTCTGCTGTTCGAAGTCAAAGCCCGCCACCTCAGGCTGCTACGCATGAAGGCCGGGCGCAGTGAAACCGACAAAAACCGCCTGCAGTCTGCTATGGACCGCCTGCTTGCCGAGCTGATTGCCATCGATCCCGCCCGTGCCGCAGTGCTGTGCGCTTAATCTGTTTACGAAAATAAGGTGGCGGGAGCGGCGATGAAAAAAAGAGAATGCGGCTTCAGCGCATATCTCACAACGTATTAAAAGTTAACGGGGACGATAACGTGTCGGCCAGAGAACGTTTTTTTAAGAAAGTGCAGCAGAATTTCGAGAGCACACCGCCCGGCAATAAATCCGCTGAGGCGGAAATTCAGGCATTCCGCCGCCGGATGGATGCGCTGGTGCAGCAAATCAGCCAGTGGTTTGCGGCTTCCGGCATTGAGGTCATTCTATCAACAAAGCATATTCATGATCTGAGCACGATCGGCTATAGCCTGAACAGCGGTATATGCCGTTATGACATCACCACACTCCGGCTACAAAACGGCGATCGTCACGTCAGCATAGTACCTGAACAGCTCTGTCGAGGTGTGGAAACGGGCTGCATGACAATGCGGGTTAATGCCCCTGGTATCACTCAGCTGTTTTACCTGAGCATGGCGCCGGAAACGGGCTGGTTTATCCGCCACGAACATCAGAGCGAAAAAGAGAATGTCATCATGACGGAAGAGCTCTTTTTCCACGCCGTTGATTGCCTTGCGTGAATAGTCGCAGCGGTTTCTCATATTGTGCAGGCAACCGTTGCCTGACCCATTACAGATATTCGTGCTGTCTGCTCTGAAGGCTTCATGCTTGTGCTTTCAGCCGCAATGAGCTTCTTAATGAGTTTTGCCATTTTAGGACCCGCGTTTTTTGGCTCTTTTCTCCTGGAGCCCAAAAAGGCACCACAAGGCTGCGGTCCTCAGTCATTCCCGCCAGACCGATACAGACACAAAAAAGCCCGCAGGGCTTGCGCCGTGCGGGCTTTCAGAACTTCATCGGATGACTCTGGTAATCACCGATGGAGAATTTTGGGCTGGCGTCCCTGTAATTAGTTATTCAATTCACTGATTTATATATTTATTTTGACTTTGTATTTTATGGGTGGTTCTAAAAAGGAACCATAAATCTTAATGGTATGAGTTCTCACGATTAGCTGATTGGCAAATTGTATCAAAAGATAACCAATCCTCAGTTCAACTCCCAGTAGGTAGCTGAACTGCGTAAGCAGGATCTGCTTTCCACCGATTAGTGTATACGGTAGTTTTTCAGCATAACTGAATTGTACCCGTAGGACAGTACTATCATAGGTGGAGAATGAATTTTGAACAATTGGTCACCAGAGCATACAAAAGACATCAAGAGTTGGTTTAAGATTGATACATATCGTAAATTTGAAGACCTCTCATTGATCCAGTTCTAACATGAGATATGGGCCCGAAACTTGTTCTTTAAGGAGTATAGAGAAGAGTTTGAGAGCAGAACTCTTATGGGTTACTTCTCAAAGATATTCAGTGGCAACCCTTTTTTAATCGAAGAAGGGCAACTGGGATACATGACTCCTGCTAACAAACTTTTCCAGCCACCCCATTTTTTTCTAACAACCCTTGATCGCCTTGCTGAAACGAGCATTATTGCAATGCAACGTGGAGGTTTTCTTTGGCATGAAGGTGACAATTATTCTATAAACGCAGAGCTTCGAGAGGAATCACTTTCAGACATTATGCCAGATCAGTTTACACGAACAGTCATGTTCGAGATTGATTTGGCAAGTGGCACAGACGAAGAGATTGCAGAGTCGCTTAAAGCTGCATTACCGCAATGGCGTAAAGTAAAGGGTATTGATGAAAACCCATTGGAATCTGTTCGTTTTGGATACGGAACTATCAAGAAACTCATCAGTTATCGTGTAATACCCATGCTGGATATCCTGGTGTGGGCAGCCGTTAAAAAAATCCGTGTCTCTGACGACAGGTTATCCAGACTACTATATACAGACGATGACGAAGAAAGCGAAATGAGGCAGTCCAGCCAAATCAAAGATACCGACAGGCCTTTGGCTCTTAAATCCTGCACAACTGACTTTATCCGACAATTCCATTACTTCATGAACAAAAATAGCCATTTGAAGCAAATGAAAGTCGCTGAGGTAATGAAACTATCGGATTAGTTTATATCCGTAACTGTTTGTTTTTATTTATAAAAAAGAAACTCAAAGCATCATTTTAAATGATGCTTTTTTTGCGATTTTTACTTTAAACCGGCCATTTTGCCACTTGCTATAAAACAGGGGAATTTCAGCTACTCTCAAGTTCCCCTGTTCTGTACGGCACCAACTTCGAGAGAACCATCCTGCATAGCAGCAAGGAACCTCCGCTTCAGGAGTCTCACTCCTTTCTTTTCCCAAGTGTTCGTATAGTGACTTCACCGCAACGACAAGGGAAAACAAAATGAACAATCAACCAACTCGCCTCATACGCCTACCAGAAGTTCTCGAACGAACTGGCTACGGAAAAGCATGGATCTATCGTCTGATCAACGATGGCAAGTTTCCTGCTCCTGTCAAAATTGGAAGTCGTGCAGTAGCTTTCGTTGAAAGTGAGATTGATACCTGGATTCAGTCTGTAATCGAAACAAGTCGAAATAATGTTGCTTAGTTAATTTTGGGAGACATGTTATGAATATCGAAGAATTTGTGAGTGAAGATAACCATATGTGTAATCTGGGCCAGGAACTTTTCTGTAAAATCTTCGAACCCGGAGCGATTTACGATTTACCTGATAATGAATTTAACAGAAAGATTGTTTACTGGTTAAGCCAGTATTTAGTGGGGAATCTAAGAGAACCGTTAGATTCGATCTCTGAGCTTAATATTTTCGAACAGTTTTATGTGTATGAAACATGGTTCTCGCTAATTAAATGTCCCGTTGAAATGAAAAATCTTTCAAAGCGAGTAATTCAATATCAGATTGGGCTGAAAACTCTTTTGTAAAAGTGTAAAGTTTGGTCCCATATTTTGGCTTAAAACCTTACAAAATAACTTACATAATTTTGGTTGCCGTTTATTAGCAAGGCAGTGAGATAGTTTTCGATGTATTAGGTGTACATAATAATAACTAGATCTACCAGATGATAATTTGACAAGAATAATCGTCTATCTCACTGTTTTAATTTAAATAAATATCTTAATCGGTCCAAATAAATTTGTAAATCTACGAAATGCTTATTATTAATATATTGGAATTATACTTTTTGTAAAGTTTAGGAGGAAAATATGTGCAGTATTTGTGTGGATTCTTTTATGTTCGAAAATGGTGAGAGATATTGTCATGTTGTAAATAAAGATACTGGTGAGCCATTGTATTATCCAAACTTGTATATAACAACACAAGTCAGGAATCGGTCAGAGTCTATATCAACAATGAAGGTTATCGCTGGGAGCATTTCATTGTTATATCGATTCTTTATGAGAAAAAATATCAATATTGATGAAAGAATCCAGAATAAGCTGTTTCTCGCTCCTCATGAAATTGAGGATTTGATTGAATTCACTTCATTAAATTTCCGAGATGGAGGGGATGGTAATTTTATGGTTTCAAATGTCAAAAAACCAACTAAGTATTTTCGCATTACAACAGTCGCTAACTATCTTGAATGGTTGTGCAAAATACTTCTTTCACATGCAGGTCAGAAAAATACTCTCAAGGAAGTAATGGCTTTCATTAATAACATAAAAAGAAAGAAACCAAGGAATAATGATAAATATAATATGGAAATCGAAAAAAGCTTAGACAAAGCACAATTAGATTCTTTATTCAGCATACTTTCGCCAGGGAGTAACTTGAACCCGTTTACGGAAAAAGTGCAACAAAGAAACAATCTAATATTCCTTCTATTACATTGCTTTGGTTTGAGAGCAGGTGAACTTTTGAATCTGCGTATTGGCGATATTGATTTTGCAGAATCAACAATCGCAATAAGAAGGAGAGCAAATGATAAAACAGATCCACGAGTTTATCAGCCATTAGTGAAGACGTGTGAGAGAAAATTAATTGCTGACACAAAACTTATATATGAAATTTCAGATTATATTTTGAATGATCGTAGGAAAGTTAAAAATTCTAATAAGCATGATTTTCTGTTTATTACCTATAAGGAAGGGAAGACCCAAGGGCAACCTCTGTCATTTTCCTCATACCATAAGATAGTGAGTGTTGTTCGTCAATCATCCTCACTTCTAAGTGGATTAACAGGTCATAAATTACGACACACATGGAATTATGAGTTCTCAAAATCAATAGACAAGGCCCAAGATATATCCGATGAAAAAGAACAGCAAATCCGTTCTTATCTCATGGGATGGCGACCTGGTTCAGATACTTCAATAATTTATAATCGCAGGCATATTTTTGAACTATCGAAAAAAACTGCACTTGAACAACAAGAGCAACTATTCAAAGGAGGATTTGATGAATAATTTAATTAAATATAAATCTGATAAAATGTCTTTGCATGAACATAAAATCGTCAGTTCGATTGAAAACAATGGAATCAATCTTACAAACTTAATGTATGCTATGAACGAAAATTTGGTTTGTGGATTTGTATATACAGTACAATATTATTTTAATAGCAACAGCTATTTGTATGTGAAAAATATTGTTAGAAATATGGAGAGTCTTATCCGTAAACTATCTCCTACTCATATTGATGATAAGGTTCTAATTGAATATCAAAATAAGAAATTATCAAAAGCCCCAGCATCATTTCGTGTTTTACGACCATTTTTGATTAAATGGTTTGAGTTAGGATATCCTGGAATAGATGAAAGTGCGGTAGAACTGTTAAAGCATTTGGACCTAAAAATAAAAAAATCTGGTCAGTCTGTGCTTCAAAATGATCCAACAGAGGGATCATTAACTAAAGAAGAACATACTTCTTTGATTAAGGCTATGAATCATTCATATAGAAAAGGTGAACTGTCACTGCCACATTATGCAATATCACTATTGATCAGCCTTACAGGTAGAAGACCTCAGCAGTTAGTTATGTTGAAATATAAAGACCTTCTTCAAAAGAACTTAGATAATGGAAAAGTAGAATATGTAATTTCAGTGCCACGAGTTAAACAACGGGGTAAAGAACTACGATATCGAGAACTTGCAATAATATCAGAGGTTGCATCAATTGTTCAATTGCAAGCTAATCAATCAGTGAAACTTGTTGAGCAAGCTCTTGGAAAAAGTCTTGATGATTATTCTAAACGAGAAGTTCCTATTTTTTTAAATGAGGAAAAACTCTCGGATTTATCCATAACAGGTTCAATTCTTCTGGAGTATAATAAATTATATGCGAAGCCTACAATTGCTAATGTAGCATTGAAAAGTATTGTTAATAATGGGGGTATAATATCCAACCGTACCGGTTCGATACTAAATGTTACTCCTCGTAGGCTTCGTTATACAATAGCAACTTTGCTGGCTAAGGATGGGCATAATGTTAATACTATAGCTGAATTATTGGATCATTCCTCTACTTCAAGTGCGGGGATTTATATTAAAAATCATGCTGACAGTGTTGAAAGGATTGATTCCGTAGTTTCAGAACAGTTGTCATTTGTCGCTGATATTTTTATGAATGGAATCACTTCGAAAGAGAATTATCATATTAAGTTTTGCTCTTCAAGAAAAAGCATAAGTCAGAATTTAAATAAAAATTTCCCTTGTGATAAATGTGCTTTCTTTATGCCAGTTGATATTGATGAGGTAAATGTCAAATGAATAATATTATTTTATTTAAATCTAAAAAACAACTTACGGCAGAAAGCAACTATAATGAATTTATAAAGTTTTGTCGCTATCAACTGACCGGACTAACCCAAACTCAGGATTGGGACCAGTATGCCTGGAAAGGATATGTCACATTTAGAAAAATAGGGGTTGGAAATAAAGTCTTTGATTCCAATGATGCAATGCACGAAGATTATATCAAGTTTGCGAAAGCATATATTAGATATCAACACTCATTGAAACCTTTGAAAAATTATGGGGCTATTATGATGGCCTTGCGATGTCTCGAACAGGCTCTTTTGCAGGTTCAGAACACGGGGCTCATTTATAATGTTACAGCCGTTGTTTTCGATGAGGCAATGCAGATCGGAAGTAAATATTTTGAAGGTAACGTTTTGGCTAAATGTGGAATACAGCTTGAAAAAATATCAAAGTTTCTATGTGAACATAATCTTGTGAAGTCAGGATATATCTCATGGAAAAACCATGTAAAACAGAAAGTCAAAAATAATTACCTACCTGAGATCGAGGATTATCACCGACGCGATAAGTTACCAGATGAAGAGGCATTACTCGCTATTGCTGATATTTTTTCTAAAAATGATGAGTTACTGAGCCCAAGGGATAAGTTCACTAGTTCAGTATTTGCACTTCTACTTTGTTGTCCGAGCAGAATCTCTGAGATTTTAGCCTTACCTGCTGATTGTGAGATTACACAAATAGATGGCAAGGGTATCGAAAGATATGGGTTGAGATTTTATTCGGTTAAGGGGTATGGCCCTAATATCAAATGGATTCCACGGGTTATGATACCAGTTGCAAAGAAAGCGATTAGAAGATTACTTTCCTTATCACAAAATGCAAGAGCACTTGCTCATTGGTGCGAAAATAACCCTGATAAATTTTACCGACATGAGCTTTGCCCAACAGTTGATGAAAAAACTAAATTGACCGTTGTACAAGTTTGCCATGCACTGGGGTATCATTTATTTGATCATAAATCATGTGTTTTAAAAATTAAAAGAACGAGTTTGGATGGTGGAAAAAGTTTCTTAAACTCCAATGATTATAATTATTCATTGTGCGAACTATGGGAAATGATTAGTTCTGGTTTTAGCAGAGACTTTCCATGGTACGATAAAGAGAAATCTATAAGATTTAGTAATGCTTTATGCTTGCTCAATGCTGATCAATTTTCTTTATCACGAATGGCTTCAATTTTCATATTTTACAAACCGACTAAAAGTTTCTTCTTTAGCGATATACAAAGTAAAAGAAGCTTTGAGGTGGGGTATAAAAATATATTTGCACGATATGGCTATTATGATGATGAGGGTAAACCACTACTTATTCGCTCACACCAACCACGGCACCTATTAAACACAATAGCCCATTATGGTGAAATGTCTGAACTGGATATAGCTAAATGGTCTGGTCGTGTCAATGTGAATCAGAACAGAGTTTATAATCACGTGTCAGAAGAAGATATGTTAGATAAAATCAAAACTATTAAATTGAGCATGGAAAATTATTGTCAAAGGAAGTCAATACCCACAAATGAATTGACAGTTGATTATAATAACCTGAATCAAGGAGCAATTCACTTAACAGAATTCGGCTACTGTGTGCATGACTATTTAGTTCATCCTTGTACTAAAATCAATGAATTTATAGAATATGATAATGAAACACTGGACATGAAATCAGTAGATAGTATTAGACTGGAATCAATCCGAGAAAAATTAATGCAATTGATAAATATAACTCAGATCGCTTTTGAAAATGGTGACTATGGGGCTGATAAATGGTTGCAGCACCACGAAAAAAACTTGGAAAGAATAAATAAACTTTTGAATAATTGAAACAGGAGATGCATATGGCAAAACATTTAAACAGGAGTGAAATAAAGGCAATTACACACATGATACTGACTTGGGACGGCAAAATCACATGGAGTGATTTATGTGAATCAGTTTATAAGAATTTAAACAGAACTATCACAAGGCAATCTTTAAGTGCTCATGATGAAGTTGTTGAAGCATATAGAACAAAGAAAAATTTGTCCAATTTGAAAAAATCAGGCCTTAAAAAACCAGCTAATTTAACGATTGCGGCACAACAAATATTAAATCTAAAAGCCGAAAATGAAATGTTAAAAAAACAGAACAATAGATACAAAGAGCAATTTAGTTATTGGCAGTATAATGCTTATAGACATGGTCTCACTATGGAACAATTGAATAGACCATTTAATAAAAAATAGCAATTGATAGGTTGCACCTATTGACAAGTTAAATAAATGCGATAAATATAAACATATGGTCAGGAAGACTATTTCAATTATGCAAGGATGCATTTTATGGACAAAAAAAATTTTAATTCAGTCGTGACACTTGAAGAACAGCTTGTTATCATCATAGATAAATACATATCAAAACGATATCAGCCACATGATAAAAGTTTTTCTTACCAGTTATACCTAGTGTTCGTTGGCTATCACTTAAAGTATTTCTACCCCAGGCAGTTATATACAGGTTCTAATAGAAACATAGACAACATCATGACGATGTTTAGTTCTGTGTATAAATCCCTTACAAGTAATCTGTTGCGACAGTTATACAATAAAGAGGCTGTTCTTCGTGAACTAAACTCTCTTGTTAACTACATAGATAGCAATCAAGAAAGAGCGGAAGAGATCTACGCAACATTTAAAGCTCAATATGAAATGAGAGCCATAGAGAAAGAAATAATTCATGAGTTCATTTGTGTTAATCGTGTTAGATTGTAGACAATAAAAAGCCCCTAATGGTAGGGGCTTTAAAAACAGATAGTTTTTAATTTTTATTGTTGTATCTCTTTCCAGACACCATCAGATTTCACTAATTTAACTGGTTTTGTTTGTTTCATATTGCTAATAGAAGCATCTACTATACAGTTGTAAACATTATTGGCTTCTTCGGAACAGCTAACTTTTTTAACATAATCGATTTTTAAAAGGTCTTTTTCTGACATTCTTGAATCAAAATCTTTCATACTGGCATTTGTTTTATCTACAACACTCTTAAATGCATTATAGATATCATCTTGACTGGGTTCGCTATTACATGCGGTTAATAGGAAAGTAGAAAGAATGATTGTAAGCATAGCATATGCTTTCATGTTTAATCCCTTTTATACTAAATTAATGTAGGTGTGTGAAAACTGCTCTGTGTGCAAATTTCTTGCGTAAATAGAATCTTAAAGAAATTGCTAATGCAAAATAGATTACGACGGTTAATATAAAATTTTGACTAATAGCGAATATGAAGAAAGCAATTGCTAACAGCACAATTCCTATCAGTACAGCTAACCAAGCTGAAATGGCTCCATATGCAATAGATGAATGACACCCTGTACAGATACGAACTCCAAAAGGACTCTCTTTGAAGCAAAATGGACACTTTATTGTTTCGTTATTCATACAAACTCCGTTTATTAAACAGGTTCCTGAGACTGCAAATTGTTTAAAAATTATCAGGCTCTTTTGAGGGATTTTCGATGGCTGGCTGGCTAAAGTAAAATCACTTGTACCGATCGATGATTGCTTCTTGATAGTTTGTGGCTATCATAAATAGATTATCGATCTGTATTAACGATCAATATTTTCTTGACTAAATGCAAATTGATTACTAGAGAATAGAGTGTAGTTACGGGAGCTGTTTGTAACTAGCTGTCTATAAACGAATTTTTCTCGCCTTGTTTAAAGGTTGCATTACATGAATTTTTGAGAGGTGTGTGTGGGTTTTGTGAAGAATGGACTTACCATAGCTTCGCAGAAGCTCTATGAACTGCTTTAGAGAAGCAAGCCTCCTAAGAAAAAGAAGATGTTTTTGCTGTTGTACTGCATTCTTTTGAAGAATTTTTTCAACGATCTCGTTTCGTCTGTCTTTTCTGAGTCGCAGTTCGAGTTCAGCAATTTTTTCACTTATGCTTTCGCTCTGGGCGGCCGTTCTTGCTATCGGTTCTGCAGGAACAGGAACAGGAACAGGAACAGGAACAGGAACAGGAACAGGAACAGGAACAGGAGCAGGAACAGGAGCAGGAACTTCCTTGGTCTGTATACCCTTTCGCAGAGCTTCTAAGTGATCCGGGTTGTAGTTAAGCTGCTTTTGAAGATTTGCCCATGAATAGCTCTTGCCTAACTGGGAAGCTTTGAAAGCTATTCCTGTGTATTCGAAAGAGAACCCGTTCATTTTACCTGTGCTTGCGACATTCGCCGTCCAGCCTACTTCTGCTTCTTCCAGCCTCTTGATAAAAGTTAAAAGGTCAGGTGTATCTGCCAAACTCTTGTCAAGAATAATCTGTAATTGCTTCTTATTGCAGATCTCACCTGTTCGTTTTTCATACATGGTTTCATTTCTAGAAAGCTTCTTGGCTTTTGTTGGTATTACATTATTTTTCTCTTTTCCCGTATTCTCAGGTTTTAGTGGTACTGGTCCTTTTGTTATCGTTAGGTCGTACTTAATTTCAAGTTCCTGGATTATACGACCACTTTTAAGGCTTTCATGTCTACCTAAGTTAACCTTACTTGATACCGAATCTATTCGGTTAGCAATGATATGTATGTGTTGACCAACGGGATCGTCATGCAATACATAACAACGAAGATGAGTGTCATTGAATCCCATACGGTGCATGTAATCATCAGCTATCGATTTCCATTGTTCGTTTGAAAGCTTATCTCCTTGAGGAAGACGAAGCGAGTTGTGCCATGCAGGTTTTGCAATGTCGGTTCTGAGCCTACTGGCCGTATCAAACTCAGCTATCAGTTCATTGGCACAATCACCTGTCATGTTGCCACCAATAACCACAGGATCACTTCTGTGATGAGAACTTGGCTTCAACACATACTTTACGACATTGATAAAGTTCTTATGCCTCTTTATCCGTTGCATTCCTTTCATGCAAGACTTACCTGCCTGGCAGAACGGAAGAAGCTGTCAGGCACGAACGAAGCTGATTGATTTGTTTTTTGACTGCGAAGATCTCTGTTTTGGTTAACTCACTATTACTATTTTTTGTATCAAGATGGCTTATAAGACGATTCAGCTTCTGTGATATGTCAGACAGTGATTTCCAGGCTTCAATATTTATAGCAGGAACGACAGGAGGAAGCCTATTAAGAGAGGTTAATCTAAGCCATTCACCTTTGCTTTTGTCACCTCTCTTTTTATTGAGAATATCCAGTTCTTCTTTATTAAATCGAACACTAACACAATGTATTCGTAATGATTCATTCGGTGACTTTTCTGTTTTATGAAGACAAATAGGCTGGAAATTATTTGTATAGGATAAGGTTATTGTATTACTCATAGAAACTCCTTTTCATATGTGTATGTTTGTATTCGCTTATAGTGAGCAATTCCTTTGCAACACTTATAATACAGTTATATTAGAAATACAGAGTAAGTCAATCTTTGGGATTCGACTTTGATTTTCTTTTTTCAACGGAACGGCGAAAAACAAGGAGACTAAACGAAGCTCCGCTTCGTTTAGTCATACCTTGCAGATAAATAAAGGTTAAAACACTAATCGGTTTATTAATAATTCATATACTATTTCTTTTATGCATTCGTCGTCAGCAGAAGGATAGCATTCACTTCGTAATGCTGATATATCTTCTTCTGATAACTTATTTATAATATCTTTTTTAATAAAAATTGGTTCTAAGTTGTTTCTTACTTCAAAATAATTCTTGTCAAATATATTGTAAAGAGTAAAAAAAGCTTTTGCGAATAACATCATTCCTTTGTCAAATGTTGCAATAGGTAACGACATATAAGGTTCTAATCGCATAGGTGTGGTTCTAATAACTTTACTCATTTGAACAGGTAAGTGAAATGTGTGGAAGAGAATATAGCAGTCCATATATACATTATAAGCTATTTGATCCTTTGTTTTCTTTTTGGGATTGTCATATTGCTGTTTCTTCAAAAAAGTCGCGGAGGTATCTTTTATATTTGCTTTGTTTCTGTATGAATAAAACAATGCAGTATGAACCAAGAATGGATTAATTAAATGTTGTTTGGATTTGGTGACAGGACCAAAACTTAGGAAATTATCGATGATAACTTTTAAATTTAAATCCTCTATTTCATAAACTCTTCTAAGAAATTGAATTCCACTATTATGGATATCCGTTGATGGATGGTTAAAAGCATCAAGGAAACTCTTTGTAAACTCTTGTCGTTGAAAATTATATCCATAACTCTCAAGTTTTGCTTTTGTTATATAACAATATCGTATGTATTTTTTGGTTTCATCATCAAAAGAAGACGAATTACCTTCTAAGGCCGAGTAGTTTGCACACATTTCATAACCATACAATTTTGCAAACCGACTTGACCAATAGTTACATAACAAATCAGTGCAACAGTTGCTATCTAATGAAATAAGAGTTTTTTTCTTATTGAATTCATTTTTAAAGCTATCGAAATCATATATTCTTCTTTTTATTGTATCTATTAAGTATAAATTCTCATTGCGCATTCTATAATCCTTTTAAAAATGATTAAAATAATAGGTATTTAATAAATGCAAACTAAATCTACCCTTTTTTATTGTGTGGATAATGGTATTGACATTTAAAAAAATTAATTTAAAGTTGTTCATTAGTAATTATAAAACATGTGAGGGTATATGAAATCTATTAAAGTTTGCATCTGTATCATCCTTTTTATAATAATTAATGTTTTAGCCTTCAATAACTGGAATAGCACTGAAAATTATGTTGCTTTGTTTAATGTCGCTGTTTTAATCAGCGATATATTTATAACATTATGTGTCGTGGTGTTTGTTTTGGACTTTGTTTTTGATTTTTTCAGGAAAAATCTTTCTGATAAATGAGAAAAGCTTTCTTATCGCACTTGGATATTTCCCAGATAATTTTTCATTTTTTCTGAGACTTAAAAATTCGTTTATGGTAATAAAAATTTTTGCTGTAAGGCAACAGGTTACTACTATAAACTTAGATATCATTAAATAATATGTTTGTGGATCGCTGTCTTTCAAGCCTAAAACAGGGATAATATCAAATTGTTTATTGCCGAAAAATAAATATTCAGAGGCAATAATTCCGGCTGATAGAGCGAGAATTAAATCATTCAGAATTTTGTATGATGCCCTGTGTTTTTGCAATAAATAAATGCCGAATGAAATAATACAAATGGAAGTAAAAAGATACCCTTCGGGGTGCTTTGAAATTAAGCTGTTGTCGATAATAAGGCCAGTTAAAATCCCAATAACTAAAGTGATGTGTATGGCAATAATTATTTTAGCTATTGTTTTCATATATTAATAACATCCGAAGGATAATTTTCCATTGGTTTAATTTAAATAACCATTTTATAATGAAATAAATACAAATTCGACTTATAAATCTTAGTAGGATTCATATAAATGGCTTACACATGTCCCACAAACTTTTCGCCCAATTTTAGCGATTTTCTCCCTTGCTTCTTGTTCAGTAGCACATGTGAAACGATTTTCTTTACTATCTGATTTGTCCATTTTTTTACATATGGATTTTGCCTTTGAATTACATTTATATTCTGAATCTTTTGGATACATATCCCCTTCAAAAAGGTGAAGTTCTCCGGAATCTTTATTTTCTTTAAGTGTGTAAGCTTTCATGTTTTTCCTATTTTATAAAATATAACTCTGTTGTTTATCATTCAAAAAGCCACTTTGCAGCTTCGGCTGATTAGGCAAACATTTTTACGGTTACAAGCTTCGAGTTCTATCTACATCCTACTTTCGTGCTTTAAACCATCGTAATTAATGTTCTACCTTCGTCATAGAACTACATATTACCGGGAATAGACATGTGGTGTTTCCCATATGCAGTCGTAAATCCCTATAAATAGTGTATCTATTGAATGGTGGTGAGTAAACAACCAATGCTTAGTTTTTTGCTCTAAGAGGAGTTTGTCATCTGCTTCTATCAAATCACAGCCATACCACCCAGAATGTATGCCATCAGTAAGCTAGAACCTACTTCGCAATCGCTTTCTGCCTCAATTTCAACAATTTGACCATTGAAAAATGGTACTGCTGCATCATGTGAGTGCTTGATTCGATTAATTTCTAGTTGAACTGAATCTCAGAATTTTGACATACTCAGTAACATGTTTTGAAAGGTGTTATATCATTAATCTATAAGAAAAATCCCTAAATGGAATAAGTTTCTTTCCGTTATTATTTCTTTTGGAAGGTAATGGCGATGTGGGAAAAGATATTACAAAAAAATCTTTATTCTGAATGGGTTATCCGAAACACCCTATACTGGATGACTCCTGTAAGTCCATGGAAACTTGAAGAAAACACATCCTCTTGGATTATCTTCTTTGAGATAAGTGGCCCTGAATGTGAGTTTGAATTCGGAAGGCTGTTAAACGATTTTAGCCTCCGCGAGAAACTTCATCATCAAACCGGTCAATTGCGTGATGCCATTGTCAGCAAGGTTCTCCGAAGCATAGATGACAGGCTTGCATAATGATACTGATGCCTTTCAACTTCGACAGGATGCCTGACGGCCGGGTATTCATCAGTAACCTCGCTGGCTTTCATCATTTTTTAGGAGAGCAGGAATTTCTCGATCTGGTAAACGGTCACATCAGTCAAGAACAGTCCTCATCGCTTGAAAGCAAACTTTTCATTTGCGGAGATGAATCTTCCTCCGTTACCCCTTATGCACTAAGTTCGGCTTTTGCCAAACGACTCATGAATGAACTGGCGATCAGGCCAATCTTCATGATTGTACCTACTCTTCGTTGTGATCATACTTGCAAATATTGCCAGGTCAGTAGGGCATCGGTCACCGCTGATGGTTATGACCTCAATCCTGAACTGATACCGCAAATTGTCAGCACCATAAAGAAACTAGGTACACCTCCCTACAAGATAGAAGTACAGGGCGGTGAACCACTTCTCAGGTTCGATCTTGTTCAGTCAATCTATCACGAGTGTGAGATTTCATTGGGTAGTGATGCTTTTGAAATGGTGATTGCTACAAGTCTGTCATTACTCGATGAAAGCATTCTCTCATGGGTTAAAGAGCGGAATATCACCTTCTCGGTCTCGCTCGATGGGAATGAAGCTGTCCATAACAAGAATCGCATCCTTACTGACTTTCAAGCTCATAACAAAGCAGTAACTGGTATTCGGAAAATCACAGAAGAACTTGGCGCAAACCGGGTAGCTACGGTTACCACAGTTACTAAGGAGCTGACTAAAGAGCCAGCTTCCATAGTAGATGCTCATTTGTCTCTGGGTCTTACAGACATGTTTATCAGGCCTGTTAGTCCTTATGGGTTTGCTCAGAAGCAGAGCTTCACTTTTTCAATGCCAGAGTATTTTGCTTTTTATAAAGAGTTGATGCAGGAAGTGTTGATTCAGAATGAAAAGGGAATACCTGTCATTGAGCACTCGGCTGCTATTCATCTCAAGCGAATTTTCAATCCAGGCTTCAGTGGTTATGCAGATCTAAAATCGCCAAGCGGAGTTGTGCTGAACTGCATCCTGTTCAATTATGACGGTAAAGTCTACGGTAGTGATGAAAGTCGTATGCTTCAGAAAGTAAACCCGGAAGCAGATTTCAGTGCAGGAGAGTTTGCCTCACTCTCATTCAGTAGCAACGAATACTACCGTTCCGCCCTCTCATCTTCATTTAACTTCGCAATGCCAGGTTGTGACACCTGTGCATACCAGCCTTTCTGTGGAGCAGATCCTTGCCAGAACATTAGTGTTCATGGCGAACCTGTTGGTGACAAGAGTCGTTCTACTTTCTGCCAGTATCACAAAGGCATGTTCCGCTTCCTTCTGAATGAAATCTCTCAGGATGGACCGATGGCAAAGATGCTTAAAGGGTGGGCTTATGTCTGAGGTGCTGAGAAACGACATTTTCAGATTTACGGCAGATCTGCCAGTTCAGCAAGGTTTCTATCGCTTGTGCAAATCTAAGCCCGAAAATCCTCAATTCTATCTGCCAAATTTACTGGTCAGTGAAACTCAACTTGATTCCAGACTTCCTGCATATTTTGCAGACTTCGTTGTGAGCACTGATCTTTTCAATTCCATAGAAGATGGTGATATAGGGATTGTTAACAATGGCAACATGATTAGGGTGATTTTGTCACGGAGAGCAAACCATAACACTGTTCTGGTAACTGAAAGGTGCAACAACCGTTGCCTTTTTTGTTCTCAGCCTCCTAAGACAGGAAACGATGACTGGCTTCTTAACCAGTCAGCACTTGCCATCGCCTCTTTCTCCCTGAATGGTGTAGTAGGAGTGAGTGGGGGAGAACCTCTACTGTATGGCGAAGATTTCTTGCAATTTCTGGACTTCATAATCGAAAACTCACCTGAGACAGCTTTGCATGTTTTGACCAATGGACGAAAGTTTGCAGATGTCAGTTTTATTCAACAGATGAAAGAGCGAAGCGAAAAGCTCAAAATAACTTTCGGTATTCCGCTTTATTCTTCAAGGTCGTCAGTTCATGACTATCTGGTTGGAAGCGAAGGGGCATTTGATGAGACAGTTATGGGGCTTATCAATGCCGGTAACTCAGGGATCAACATTGAGTTAAGAATCATTCCGACACTGGCTAACTATATGGAACTGGACAAAATCATAGAGTTCGCTGGTCGCGTGTTTTCCAATATCAACCAGATTTCTCTTATGGGGTTAGAATCTATCGGCTGGGCACGTAAAAACTGGTCATCAATCTTCATTGAGCATGATAGCTATAGTGAGAAAATTCTCTCTGCCATAGGAACAGCACAAAGGTCAGGCATCACCCTAACAATCTTCAATTACCCATTGTGCCATCTTCCTGAAAGAGCTTGGGGATTTGCTACTCAGTCAATTTCTGACTGGAAAAATTACTACCCCAAAGAATGTGATGAATGTACTCAGAAGTCTTCCTGTGCTGGTTATTTCAGTTCATCAAAAGGCCGTTTTCATCAACCACCGAGACCAATTTTATGAAAAAATTTAATTTCGCTGCTCTGCTTCCGGGATTTTTAGCACTCAATAATTCTGTATGGGCAAGTGATTCCTCCACTGGTGCAAGTGATTTGCCCGGAATGACTCTTAATGAGCATGATTTAGTTATAGCTCCACTTAACACGGAAGTACCTTTCTACATTGCAGGGCATCGTAGTCATAGCTCCCATCGAAGCCATAGTTCTCATAGATCTTCGTCTGGTGGTGGGTACTATGGTGGAAGCACTCCTTATTATCCTAAAACATACAGTTCACCAAGCTCATCAGGCTCATCCACTTCAGGTACAAATTCGCCATCGTCTTCTTCATCTGTTCGTTCGCTTCGCTCTAATGACACCGATGCCTCTACGACCACAAACTCTGCTGGAATGAATGGAACTACTCGTGCAAGTAGTGGGCTGGCTTCTGATACTGAAAAGCGTAAGCGTTTGATCATGCGAGTGCAGTTCGCATTACTGGATAAAGGGTTTTATAACGGCAATATAGACGGAAGTATGGGGCCTGCGACACGAACTGCTATCAAAAATTACAGAGTTGCATATGGGCTTTCTACTCCAGTAAGAGAAACATTAGATGCTCAGTTATTGAACTCTTTGAATATACTGGCTCGTTAAAATATTAGGTAAAATAGAATGAAGATAAAACTCTCTATTTATAAAACAAAAAGGTTTAGCGATGATATTGATCAGGTTTTGAATTTGGAAAGGGTCAAAAGACCTGTTGAATTCGAGATGGAGGATGCACGAGCATATCTATATGTAAAGGAGTACATGGACCCAAAACCTCCTGAATGGACCACCTTTTTTATGAACCAAAATCCTGGCATAGAACCTGATTTCTTCGGTATGAATAGTAGCACAGGAGCAGTATTAGTTATTGAAGCTAACAATTCCAGATATCTTATTCCCTTTGGAACCGGTCATCACTTAATCAATGATGGCAGCATTGTCAAAGGATTTGGGCTTAAAACAACTCTTAATAGTATAGAACATAAAAAAATTCGCAGTTTAGATAAAGGCAGTCACAACGAAACGAACCTGTTAACTCGCAGTCAGAGCAGTAAAGAAGTCGATATATACAACCTAAAAATAGATTCTGAGATGGATATTCTCACAACTCTCACAGGCACTTCGACAGAAGATATTTTAGGAAGTAAAATTACTGGCAAAGATGCTTTTGTGATCATGCCGGATATTGAATTGAAGGCTATTCCAGCACTATTGACCAAAATAGACTCTATTTACTTATTACCTCTTCCTGAAGAATTCGAATGGGTTAACAATATCAAGGAGGCTGATGAACAAGAAGTTGAGATATTGGATTCGCTTTTGATTGATCGGATAAAAGAAAAAGACTTCAATGATTTATGGCTTGGAGAGCCAGAAATAGTAGACTGGGAAAATCAAATAGGCTATTGCTTTGATAAGAGACAAAGATTCATTCATGAAACCTTATCAATATACCATGTTTGTGATTATTTTGATGGTAAGAAAACTGAAGTTACTGTTGATGAACTCAAAAAAAATTACCTGCATGTTTTGAATGCCGATTTTGAATCGATAAAAAAATGGTCTTTATATAGGTGCCTCTATGCCGAGATAAAAGAAGGTGATCAGAACTATATTCTTCGAGACTCTATATGGTATGTTGCAGATAGGAATTTTGTATCGACTATTGATGATGAAATGAAAAAAATAATTCATTATGAGGAGTCGGATAAATTCCCTGTATATTCATATAAACGAGAGGAGGATTATAATAAAAAACTTTGCCAAGATGATAATTCCTTTACACACATGGATCAGAAATTCATTCATCATGGTGGTGGTAAAAGTAAGATTGAATTTTGTGATCTTATCAGAGGTCAATCAGATTTTATCCATGTAAAATATTATACTGGTTCGCAAAGTATGAGCCATCTTTTTTCACAAGGATTTATAGGTTCTGAACTTTTTATAAGTGACTCTGAATTTCGAGGCAAACTTAATGAGAAACTACCTGCTCATATAAAATTAGCCGATCATATAAATAGACCAGATGCTAAAAAATATAAACTAGTTTTCGCCATAGCTTCTAATAAAAATCTTCCCGAAGATTTACCTTTGTTTTCTAAAGTAAACTTGAAAAATTTCCACAAGAGTATTACCAATTTTGGGTATGAGGTCAGGATCTGCAAAATTGCTGTGGACCCAGATATTTATAAAAAGAAGCTATGTAAACCACAAAAGAACAAGCTTTAAATAAATTTTTCAATGCCAGAGACGTTTGCCAGTTCATGCAGAAAATCGCTTTTGTAAGTTACAGCCCATGTATCTTGGTTTAGAACAAAGTGGTGTCAAAAATGGTTTATGTCTTGGTGGATAAGGGGCTGGGAGATTTAACCCCTTATAGAGTTGTTATGCCGCAATAGCTTTAAATTTTTGAGCAATGACATAATCACTCCACCACTGCATGAGAATCACTCGTTCTGCCAGATATTCCGGGCGATTGTAAGCTGCAATTATTTCATCTTTCTTCGAGTGGGCAAGGGCCGCTTCTAAGACACCAGTCCTGAACTTACCAGATTCGTCTGTCGCCGTTCTCACAATAGATCTCATTCTGTTAACCATAAGTTCACCTCCTTAAACCGTTCGAATGATCACGGCTTATACTGCCTACTTATGCTAATATCTAAGAGAAGCCATTATGGTTGTGTAAGTATACTTCATGGTTTATTTCGGATATATAAAACCATACCTATGACTGGCTGTTTTCAGCAAGAGTCTTATCATCTAAAGAATTAATTTTCGAAATTCTTTTTAACTCATTAAGATAATCAACCTCGTTTTCCAAGAACCAATGAAGAACTTTAGAGTTACCCAGTAATTTATTAATATATGACTGGATTATCACGAATTTCAACATATCTGAACCATACTCGGTTTGAAGTTTTTTTGTTTCTTCCGAAGTTGTTGCCATCTCCTGTTCCAGACGAAGTATGGTTTTTTTTATGTCCTTTTTATAGGGAGTGTTTTTCCCTTTATTTACTATCATTGATGCCGGTGTAGCATCCAAGATGCTCATTGCAAATTTTTTACTATAATTATCAAAATTAATCATTGTACCGACTGCTTCAATTTGACGAATTGGCTTCATTTTCCTCAAAACATCAAATGTAGCCTTAGGTATAGGTTTATCAGAAAGTTTCGCAATTACACTTGGATCTATACCGTTCATCACATTAGCTTTATCTTTTATAGCATCAATAGATATTCCCAAAGCAGCACTAAGTTTTTCAATTGAAACTTTTGCCAAGGACTTGATTATCATTCTATGTTCTTCAACTACATTTATATGATTGACTTGTTTGTTAGGAGTGAACGCATCATCTATGCTCGAAAGTATACATGGAGCTTTTTCTATGCCTAAGTCTTTTAAAGCCTCAACCCTCAAATGGCCATCGAGTATCTTAATGGCATCTTTATCTTTGTCATAGAACACTATTATTGGTTCAATAATACCTAAGCTTTCAATAGAGGTAACTATTTGATGATATTTATGACTTAACTTTACATTTTCTAACAATTCCTTAGAGGGAATTAACTTGTTAGTTTCTAAATAAATAAAATTGTCGCCAAAACGTAACTGAATCATTTTGATGCCTCTTTGTTTATTGGATTGAGGATTTGAGATGGCAGTTCTGATAGATTCTCTTGTTCAAGTATATTTTGAAAGCTTTTATTCATCATTATGATGTTAAAGATCTCATTTACTATCAGCAAATTAGTTTTAATAAATTTAGAGTTGTTATAAACAGATTTATGTTCAGCGATACTATTTTCATAAAGCTCAATTAACTCTTCAGCAGTCATTCTTTTTGATGGTTTGTGATAATAAAACCCGGCTGCTTTTGCACCTTTATTCCCTATTGTTCGCTGATTTAGAATGTGTTTTATCTTTATAATGTCCCGGCTTTTTATTAATTTTTTATCATATGCTTCGGTAAGAATATCTTGTGCTTCTTCAGTTTCACATCTTGCAAATTGTACTGCGAGATATAGAGGTAAATTCCCCCGTTCGACTGCAGAGAGAAGTTTATGCTCTCCCTTATCAAGAAGCATATTTATACTGCTCACCCAGTTCGATGAATACCCAGTAATCTCACTTATTTCGGAGTCTGAAAGTCCTCTGTTTTTCATATCTTTTATTATCTGTAATAACTCATTGGAACGTGGTCTCCTCCTTGCAATGTTTTCAACCAAACTCATAACATAAGCATCTTCTTCTGATACATCTCTTATAATTGCTGGAATAATGGTTTCACCTAATGCAACGAGAGCCTCTATTCTCCCTTGGCCACAAATTAAAGCATATTTGAAGTCGTCTTCATCAATTGCTCTTACGCTTATAGGCTTGCTTAATCCTCTTTTTTTTATACTTTCCTTAATTTCTTCATGCACTACCTTATTTCTAGTTCGCGGGTTAAGAAATTTTATTTTGGCAATTTCAATTTGGATTATTGGGAATTCATTTGATTCAGGCAGCATATAGTTCCCTCACTTTCATGCGAGTAATAATTTGTAGAAGTTTATCCAGATTATCAAATCTATACAGATCTAATCGAATGTTGTTTGTTTCCGTCATACACATTTTACTATATTCGTTTTCAATCTTTGGTATGATATAAAAATCAAGTGGTGAAATATTTTGTGAATCCATTCGTATAACAATTGTTATGTCTGCTTTCTGTGAGTTATCAAACCGGACTTTCCATCTAAGTTTACCCGATTTCATAGGTGTGCATTTAGTAATAAGGACGGAAATTAAAAGCTCATCATTGATGTAAAGCATTGGTGCATATTTATATTCGTCTATATAGCAGTTGCTTTTTAAAATTTCCCCCTTAAAATCCTCAATTATGCCTGAGTAAAATGATCTTAGTGCTTCATTTATTTGGATATAGCTGTAATCATGTTCTGGCTTATAACCAATCAAAGTATATGCTCTTAAAAGACCACCAAATCGGGTTCTGTAAACAGAAGATGAAGGGCCTGTATCATCTTCATCAATGATAAAGCCAGATAGTTTTCCATTAGATTCTAATTTTTGTTTTAGCTTTTCTAAAAGCTCTTCATTAGTCAAATGTACGGATCGGAGCTGAATTATTTCTTGAGCTTTATTATATTTTTTCTTTGAAATAATGGGTTTATATGCCTTGTCGCATCTAACCCATTCATTTTTGGGGTTTTTTACAAGCCTGCTTTTTAGTTTAGATGAGGTTTTGTTATATATGTTATTTCCAATATATTTTTCATTTGTCAAGATTTGATGTATTTTTGCACGAGTCCATAATGTTCCATTTTCTGCAGGTATATTCTGTTCATTTAGTCTCTCAGCAATAATGAATTCTGGCATGTTATCATCTATAAAGAGATCATAGATGCTATTTACAATTTTTATCTCATTTTTTGGTCCCGGAATTAATATCACCCTATCTGTTTGAATACTCTTTCTTTTGCGAAAGCCCAATATTTCTTTAGCTATGCCATTTTCATCTACTAAAAGACGTCTCAGCCCATAACCAGCCATTCCGCCTTGATGATAACCAAGCTTTATTAAATTTACTTGCCCTATAAATACCTTTTCTGATAAATTCCTGCTGTGATATGCGGCACTAGATCTTTTTATATTCAGTATAACAGAAGACTCTAAAGGGAAATCTTTAGTGGGAATAGGTTCAGAACAGTATATAAGATCTACACCGTTTCTCTCAAATAGAAAGGAATAATATGCAGCTTCATCACTATTTTGAAAACGACCAAAACGGCTCACATCATAAAATAATACAGCCTGTATATCTATTTTCTTTTGTTCTACATCACTAAGTAACTGCTGCAAAGAATGCCGGCCTATGATACTGACTCCGCTCTTACCTGCATCATCGTAGGTATAAGCGATTTCCATATTGTTCTTTTCAGCATAATCTTTTATATATTCGGACTGATTATGTAAAGAATATTGCTGATGGTCGGTAGACATCCTCAAGTACTGTGCGACCCTAACTTTATGATTTTTATCATTTTCGCTAGCCATGCACGAAACCTCATGGATGATTCAATACAATGTAGAGGATAAAATTGATCAATTTTTAACCAAATTCAACTGTTTTATCATTGATTAGAGCGAATTTAGTAAATCTTCAAGGTGTATGATAATCGAGAAGAGATGTGAATTATTTAGCTGATATGACCGACAGCTTTCGTTATGTGGCCTCAAGGTATCGATTCGTAAATGGCTATGCTTAGTCCACATAGGTTAATAGTATGATTATTAATTCTTTAACTAAATCAAGATAGTTAACCCATCATGGAAGAGTTATGCGGCAATAATTTTGTATTTTTGAGACGAAACAAAGTCACTCCACCACTGCATGAGAACCACCCGTTCTGTGAGATACTCTGCACGATTGTAGGCTGCAATTATTTCATCTTTCTTCGAGTGGGCAAGGGCGGCTTCTAAGACATCAGTCCTAAATTTGCCAGACTCCTCCGCAGCCGTTCTGGCGATTGATCGCATACCGTGAGCTACAAGCTCACCTCCGAAACCCATACGGATTATGGCCGCATTAGCTGTTTGTTCATGCATGTGATTGAGTGGAGCTTTGATACTGGGGAAAACCCACTCTCTATGCCCACTGATGGCTTTCATTAAATCCAAAACTCGCAAAGCTTCTTTGCTCAGTGGAACTTTGTGAGGCTTCTTCATTTTCATAAACTCCGCCGGGATGTTCCACATGCCAGTTTCAATATCAATATCTGACCATCTTGTGCGAACAGCTTCACCTGGGCGAACCCATGTGAGAAGTTGCCACTCAATCAGTAGCCTTGTTTCCAAACGGATAGAAGCATTGTTTAGAGCAACCAGGAAGCGAGGGAGTTCGGAAGGGGGTAATGCTGGCATATTCTGTTTTTTTGGCTTGCTGAACCGTTGCCCCAGATTGTCTGCCGGGTTGAATTCTATGAGTTCTTCTGTTGCTGCATAGCGGAAAATTTCATTCAGGCGGGATATGATGCGGCGAAGTGTTTCAAGGACACCTCGTTTTTCTATAGGTTCTAAATGCTGTTTAAGCATTTTAGGGCGAATCTCCTTAATGGGGGTATCACCCAATGTGGGAAAGATATTTCTCTCTAGGCTTCGCCAGATGTCGTTAGCATGATCTTGGGAGATGCCTGACGTTTTGACTTTCTCATCAAGCCACTTCTTGGCTACTGCTTGAAATGTATGTTCCGTGGCTTCTTTCAGTGCATTGGTTTTTTGGGTGTTATGAACTTGGGGGTCTATACCATTTGCAAGCAACGACAAGTATTCATCACGTAAAGCTCGTGCCTTCGCAAGTGTAAGGTGAGGATAGGTTCCTAAGCTCACCTTAGTTCGCTTTTTGGTCACAGGAACTGCATATCTGAAATACCAATTTTTCTTCCCTCCCTTCGCCAAGGGAGCGATTCGCAACAGCAAACCATCGCCGTCAAAAAGGTTAACCTCTTTCTCGGCAGGTTTGGTGCTTTTGATTTCAGTGTCAGTGAGTTTCTTAGCGATTTTGGCCATGTTTGGGACCCTCAATTTTAGGACCTTTTTTCGTGGGTCCCATTCAGGGTGCCATAACTCGAAGTTCTCAGCAATTCTCACTAGACTACAATAGACGTAAAAAAGCCCGCAGAGCTTGTGCTGTGCGGGCTTAGTAGACTTTACTGAACTTCAGTACATCAATATTTGGTGGAGCTGGCGGGAGTTGAACCCGCGTCCGAAATTCCTACATCCTCGGTACTACATGCTTAGTCTGTCTTTACATTCGCCTGGCACCTGCGGACGGACACGCCACTACCAGACTAGCCTGATTAGTTTTAACGCTTCAACCCCAGGCAGGGCTTCCACGCGATCTCTTTTGGGTTTGACCTCTCTTTGATCCCCGTCTTAAGAGCGGAAGCTAGGGAGAGAGGGCTCAGAGCAGGTTATTAAGCTGCTAAAGCGTAGTTTTCGTCGTTTGCGACTATTTTTTTGCGGCTTTTTACGAGGCCAACCGCCCCTCGGCATGCACCTTGGGTTTCGCAAATCCCGTCGAATCCAGAATCAGCCCCAATGTGTACGGTGAGTATAACAGATTTATGAATGTGCTTACCAGTCCTCGTTTTGAGGATTATGGCGTCAGGTTGGGTGAAAAATCAGCATCAACAACGATATAGCATCAGGGCCAGCAAAACTGACCCTGACAGGAAGGGGAATTAACGACCGGCGTGTTTCATAATTCGGGCTTTATCTACCGCCCACTCGCGGTCTTTGATATCGGTACGCTTGTCGTGCTGTTTTTTACCTTTTGCTACGCCGATTTTGACTTTGCACCAGGCATTCTTCCAGTACAGCGAAAGAGCAACCACGGTGTAACCTTCGCGGTTGATGCGCCCGTAAAGGGTATCCAGTTCGCGCTGGTTGAGCAGAAGCTTACGGGTACGCGTCGGGTCGCAAACGTAATGAGTGGAAGCAACGGCCATTGGCGTAAAGTTGGCGCCAAACAGATAGGCTTCGCCATCTTTTAAAATGACATAGCTATCGCCAATGTTGGCTTTACCTGCGCGGAGAGATTTTACTTCCCATCCCTGCAGGGCAAGACCAGCCTCGTATTCATCTTCGATAAAGTATTCATGACGAGCGCGTTTATTCAGCGCAATGGTGGCTGATCCAGGTTTGTGGGCTTTTTTCTTAGTCATAGTATCCTGAAGTCATCGTCTTAAAACAGTCGTACCTCAATCTTCCCGCGAGGCGTAATGGGCTATCTTAGCACGAGTTGCGGTACAGCGTTTTTTTTAGCAGCAGATAAATGATATTATTTACACCGTGTTTATATGTGGAACCTGCTATGCCTCAGATTAGCCGTACCGCCCTGGTGCCGTTCAGTGCGGAACAGATGTACCAACTGGTAAATGATGTGAAGTCCTACCCTGATTTTCTGCCGGGCTGCACCGGTAGCCGGGTTCTGGAGCTCGGTCCGACGCAAATGACCGCGGCGGTTGACGTCTCCAAAGCGGGTATCAGCAAGACCTTCACAACGCGAAATACGCTGACCAGTAACCAAAGTATTCTGATGAGTCTGGTCGATGGTCCGTTCAAAAAGCTGATTGGCGGCTGGAAGTTTATTCCCTTAAGCCCGGAAGCGTGCAAAATTGAGTTCCATCTCGATTTTGAATTCACTAATAAGCTGATTGAAATGGCCTTTGGTCGCATTTTCAAAGAGCTGGCCATGAATATGGTGCAGGCGTTCACGACCCGCGCTAAAGAGGTCTACAGTGTCGGCTAAAATCGTGGTTGAAGTGGCCTACGCATTGCCGGAAAAGCAGTATCTGCAAAGCGTTAAGCTGGAGGAGGGCGCGACGGTCGAGCAGGCGATCGTGGCCAGCGGCCTTCTGGCGCTGCGTGATGATATCGATCTGACGAAGAACAAAGTGGGGATTTATAGCCGCCCGGCTAAGCTTCACGATCGGGTCCACGATGGCGATCGGGTAGAAATCTATCGGCCGCTGATTGCTGACCCAAAAGAGCTGCGCCGGCAGCGGGCAGAGAAAAGCGCCGGAAAGTAACCGTTTCGCACGAAGATGCAGATATAAAAAAAGCGCTCATTGAGCGCTTTTTGCGTATTGATAGCTTTACTCCGCCGTCAGGGCAGGTTTGTTATCAATGTTGGTCAGCACACCGCTGCTGTTGAAGGTCAGGGTAAACGTCTGCTGGGTAACTTTCTCATGCCCAGGCTGCTGACGGAAAACGTAGAACCAGGTATTGGTGCCAAACGGATCCGACATCATAGGGGTACCAAGAGCATAGGCAACCTGTTGTTGCGTCATGCCGACGCGGATTTTTGCTACATCGGTTGGTGCCAGATAGTTACCCTGGTTGATGTCAGGACGGTAAACCACTCGTTCCAGAGTGGAACAGCCTGCGGTCAACATAAGAAGAACCGCTGCGGCAGCAGTCAGCATTTTACAGCGCATAGTGATTTGATTCCTTTTTGGGCCCGAGCAGTACGTGGCTCATCTGTAATATGCCGATGATAATAGACCTTTGCCCGGTTGGGAACCTTCGGCTGCAGGTCTGTCGGCAATTTGCTGTTCACTATGACTCTGTGAAAATCAAAAAGTTTACGCGGCGAGCAACTCTTTCGCGTTTGCCAGGGTGTTACGAGTGACTTCACTACCGCCCAGCAGTCGGGCCAGTTCCTGCAAACGAGCGCGTTTATCCAGAGGGTGCATATGCGTCTCGGTCATTTCACCGTCGGTTTCCTTGCAGACGAAGAAATGGTGATGTCCGCAACCGGCAACCTGCGGTAAGTGGGTAACGCACATCACCTGGGTTGATTCACCCAATTGACGCAGCAGCTTACCGACGACCGCCGCCGTAGGGCCGCTGATGCCGACGTCCACTTCATCGAAAATCAGCGCCGGAGTTTCCATCTTACGCGCGGTGATGACCTGAATCGCCAGCGCAATACGAGACAGCTCGCCGCCGGAGGCAACTTTAGCAATCGGCTGCAGCGGTTGACCCGGGTTAGTGGTGACGCGGAATTCGATATGGTCTGCGCCTTCAGCCGTAAGATGGCGCTCATCAAACGCGACATCAATGGAGAACACCCCATGCGGCATCGAAAGTGAGTGCATACTCTCCGTAATGAGCTGAGTCAGCTCATCGGCGCTATTTTGGCGTAAGGCATGCAGCTGTTTCGCTGTATCCAGCGCCAGCTGATGATGCTCCACAACCCTCTGGCTGAGTGATTCCAGAGAACCCGCGCTATCATCCAGCATACGCTGTTCTTCCAGCAGTGACTGGTAAAGGTCAGGAAGCTCTTCGGGCGTAATTTGATGCTTCCGCGCGAGGGCAATTTGCCGGGAGATACGCTGTTCCAGCTCAAACAGGCGGTTCGGATCGAGATCGAGTCGGTCATGATAATGGCGCAGTTCGTCCGTGGCTTCGCTAAGCTGAATAGACGCTTCTTCGAGCATATCGAGTACCCCGGAGAGCTTACTGTCCATACCAACCAGCTCGCTGACCAGCTGCTTCGCGGCGTAGAGTTGGCTTTGCAGGTTGGATTCTTCGCCGTCTGCCAGCACCGTCAGCGCATGCTGGCAGGTAGTCAGCAGCTGACCGCTGTTAGCAAGGCGTTTGTACTCTTCATCAATTTGCTCAAATTCGCCCGCCAGCGGGTTGAACTCATTTAGCTCTTTTAATTGATATTGCAGCAGGTCTGCACGCGCTGCGCGCTCCTGGCTTTGCTGCTGATGCTGCGCCAGATCGCGACAGCTTTTATGCCACTGACGATAGCGCTCTGCCATAAGCTGAGTAAGCGCATACTCACCGGTATAGCCATCAAGCAGCGTTTTCTGGTGTTCGGGTTTAGTCAGTAACTGGTGGGCATGTTGGCCGTGGATCTGGATTAGCAGCTGACCGAGCTCACGAAGCTGGGATAAAGGGACTGCCGTACCGTTAATAAACCCGCGAGAACGGCCGTCTGCGCTGATGACGCGACGAAGTAAACACTCACGCCCGCTTTCAAGCTGGTTCTGTTCCAGCCAGCGCTGCGCGGCAGGCGTGTCCTTCAGGGAGAAACGGGCGCACAAATCAGCCCGGCTGGCGCCTCTGCGCACCATGTCGGCTTCCGCCCGACCACCGAGGCACAGCCCCAGCGCGTCGATAGCGATCGATTTACCGGCGCCGGTCTCGCCGGTAATGGCGGTCATCCCGCTGTGAAAATCGATTTCCAGCTCACGAACGATAGCAAAATGACTGATAGTGAGTTGTGCCAACATAGCTGCCTTCCTGTATGAAAAACCATTACTGTGTTTTCGTACAGTATAATATGGTTTTTTATCCAGTAAAGGGGCTGGCTATAAAATCAGAACAATTTTTTCGACCAGCCAAGCTTGGTGCTTAATGTATTGAAATAGCTGTAATCTTTTGGATGAATGAGATTGAGGTGATAGTCACAGCGGCGGATCAGCACATCTTCACCATCCTGAATCGGCAGCGCTATCTGGCTATCGCAGCTAATCTCGAGGTCGCTACAGCGTTGAGAAAAGCGCAGGCGAATCGTGCTGTCACCGTTGATCACCAGCGGGCGTGCCGACAGCGTATGCGGGAACATGGGGACCAGAGTGATAGCATCCAGCGAAGGCGTGAGGATCGGCCCGCCGGCGGAGAGGGAATAAGCCGTGGAGCCGGTTGGCGTGGAGATAATCAGGCCATCGGAGCGCTGAGAGAAAGCAAACACCTCATCAATGTAGACTTCAAACTCGATCATATGCGCCACTTTGCCAGGGTGCAGGACGACTTCGTTAATCGCCGTGCTGATGCGCTTCTGGCAATCCTGCTGACATACCTGCGCTTCCAGCAGGAAGCGTTTTTCGGCGATATAGTGGCCTTCGAGGACATCGGCGAGCTGCTGTAGCGCGTTATCCGGGTCGAGGTCGGTCAGAAAACCGAGGTTACCGCGGTTAATCCCAATAACGTTAATGTCGTAGCGGGCCAGCGTCCGCGCTGCGCCGAGCATATTGCCATCACCGCCCACCACGACGGCCAGGTCTGCCTGCTGGCCGATTTCCGCCAGCGTCCCGGTCTTCACATTGCTGAGCTGCAGTTCATGAGCAATTTGCTGCTCAACCAGCACTTCATAACCTTTGCCGGACAGCCAGCGCCAGAGCATTTCATGTGTGGTCAGCGCGGTTGGGTGACGAGGGTGTCCCACAATGCCTATACACTTGAAGTGGTTCTTCATGATCTGGATGTCCTTGCGTTAAATGAATAGTGACAATCTGGCTGCGTTCCCTTGAAACCAGGAAACTGATCCCCATAATAAGCGAAGTTAGCGAGATGAATGCGAAAAAAAACGCGGAGAAATTCATGAGTAGTAAAGAACAGAAAACGCCTGAGGGGCAAGCCCCGGAAGAAATTATCACGGAGCAGCACGACGACGTTGAGGCGGTAGAGCCTGAGGTTTCGGCTGAGCAGGTGGATCCGCGCGATGAAAAAATTGCGAATCTGGAAGCTCAGCTTGCTGAAGCGCAGAAGCGCGAACGTGAAGTATTGCTGCGTGCGAAAGCCGATGAAGATAACCTGCGCCGCCGCACCGAGCTGGATATCGAAAAAGCGCATAAGTTTGCGCTGGAGAAGTTCGTTAACGAGCTGCTGCCGGTTATTGACAGCCTGGATCGCGCGCTGGAAGTCGCTGATAAAGCTAACCCGGATATGGCGCCGATGGTTGAAGGTATCGAACTGACGCTGAAGTCCATGCTCGACGTGGTGCGCAAGTTCGGCGTAGAAGTGATTGGCGATACTAACGTGCCGCTGGATCCGAACGTACATCAGGCCATTGCGATGGTTGAGTCTGAAGACGTTGCGGCAGGTAACGTTCTGGGCGTGATGCAAAAGGGTTATACCCTGAACGGCCGTACTATTCGCGCGGCGATGGTCACCGTGGCGAAAGCGAAGTAAATAAGCGAAACGGCTACCGCGAGGTAGCCGTTTTTCTATTCCCCTCAGCCAGGTCCCAGGGTTGCTATGACTCGGCCACGCTTTCGCGAATGGGTTTTACCGGCATCACTTTCACCCTTTTAATCATATTCTCCTGAACATCAAGAATATCAATGTCATACTGTTCGATGCGTACGCGGGTGCCCGGGGCGGGGATCTCTTCAAGTGCTTCCAGGATAATACCGTTAATGGTTCGCGCTTCATCTTCCGGCAGATGCCAGTTAAAAGCCTTGTTGATTTCACGTACGTTGGCGGTACCGTCGATAATCACTGAACCGTCGTTAAGCGGCGTCACCTCTTCAGCAAGCGTAGGCGACATTGACGTCGTAAAATCGCCAACGATCTCTTCGAGGATATCCTCAACCGTGACCAGACCCTGAATGTCTCCATATTCATCAACAACCAGGCCCACTTTCTTCTTATTGCGCTGGAATTTCACCAGTTGCGTACTGAGCGGCGTACCTTCCGGCACGAAGTAAATTTCATCGGCGGCGCGCAGCATGACTTCTTTCGTGAACTCTTTTTTCTCCGTCATCAGGCGATAAGCTTCGCGAACCCGCAGCATGCTGATGGCATCGTCCAGCGAGTCGCGGTACAGCACAATGCGTCCGTGCGGAGAGTGGGTCAGCTGGCGGACAATGGATTTCCAGTCATCGTTAATATTGATACCGACAATATCGTTGCGCGGGACCATGATGTCGTCAACGCTGACTTTCTCGAGGTCCAGAACGGAGAGCAGCATGTCCTGATTGCGGCGGGAGATTTGCGAGCGTGATTCATTAACGATAGTGCGCAGTTCATCCTTGCTTAAGGCCCCGCTCACGACGATATCGGTTTTTATACCCATCATGCGCATCAGAATGCGAGTAATGGTGTTGAGCAACCACACCAGCGGCATCATCAGGATTTGCAGCGGCGCGAGCAGGAGGCTGCTGGGATAGGCGACCTTTTCCGGATAGAGCGCGGCAATGGTTTTTGGCAGCACTTCGGCAAACACCAGCACCACAAACGTCAGGACGCCGGTGGCAATGGCGACGCCGGCATCCCCATACAGGCGCATACCGACAATGGTGCCCAGCGCCGAGGCAAGAATGTTGACGAGGTTATTGCCAATGAGGACCAGACTAATGAGACGGTCAGGTTTGCGCAGCAGCTTTTCGACACGTTTTGCCTGACGATTGCCCTGCTTGGCCATATGACGCAGGCGATAGCGGTTCAGCGTCATCATGCCGGTTTCAGAACCGGAGAAATAGGCGGAGATGACCACCATGACGATCAGCGTCACGATCAGCGTGGTGGTGGAGATATGTTCCACTTGGGATTCCTTAAAGACTTAGCTCATGAACTGTTGCAATACGCGGCTACCAAAGTAGGCCAGCGTCAGCAGCCCCGCGCCAGTCACGTTAAACCAGACGACCCGGCGTCCGCGCCACCCTTCATGATAGTGGCCCCAAAGCAGGACGATATAAACGAACCACGCAACGATAGACAGCACTGCTTTATCAATGTTTTCCGCACTAAACAGGTTGTGCATGTAAAACAGCCCGGTACACAGCGTCAGGGTTAACAGAACCACGCCTATCTGGGTGATATGAAACATTTTACGTTCAATGCTCATCAGCGGCGGCATTTCGCTACTGAAGGTCAACTTTTTATTCTTCAGCTGATAGTCAATCCACGCCAGCTGCAGCGCGTAAAGCGCAGCGATAATCAGCGTAGCATAAGAGAAGAGCGACAGGCCGATATGGACCAGCATCCCCGGCGTGGTTTCCAGATGCGTGATGTACTCGTTCGGCATAAAGGTAGCGAACGCGAGGTTGATTAAGGCGAAGGTGTAGACAATGGGTAGCAATAGCCAGCCGCGATTACGCGAGGCGACGATGGTCATCACCGTACAGATCATCAGGCTGACCAGCGATCCCACGTTTAACAGACTGAGATTTTGCCCGCTTTCGCCGCCGGGAAAAATGCGTGACTCCAGCGCGAAGGCGTGACAAATCAACGCAATAGTTGCGGAAAGAATCGCCATCCGCCGCCAGCTGCTGTTTTTTTGCAGCAGGCCAGGGACGATCAGCGCGAGGCTGATGGAGTAGGCGACAAGGGCGAGTAGAGCAAAAACAGGCATAGGGGTGTCGACTGTTGACTAAATAGTAAAGAGAAGCAGTATAGCGTCACGCGACTCTGGCTCCAACCGTTGCAGCACATTCGCGTTTATGTCGTGTTATACTGCGCCCATTCCGTTTTTGTGTCGCTGCGGCGACCGACCGTTTCCACCTCAGGCGAGAGACAATGTTTGATAATTTAACCGATCGTTTGTCGCGTACGCTGCGCAACATTAGCGGCCGCGGACGCCTTACAGAAGACAATATTAAAGATACCCTGCGCGAAGTGCGTATGGCGCTGCTGGAGGCGGACGTTGCTCTGCCTGTGGTACGTGATTTCATCAACCGCGTAAAAGAAAGCGCGGTAGGTCATGAAGTCAACAAAAGCCTGACCCCGGGCCAGGAGTTCGTCAAAATCGTGCGCAACGAACTGGTTGCCGCGATGGGCGAAGAGAACCAGGCGCTGGATTTAGCGGCGCAGCCGCCAGCCGTGGTTCTGATGGCCGGTTTGCAGGGGGCGGGTAAAACCACCAGCGTCGCTAAGCTGGGTAAATTCCTGCGTGAAAAGCACAAGAAGAAAGTCCTTGTCGTTTCCGCTGACGTCTATCGCCCTGCGGCGATCAAACAGCTGGAAACGCTGGCCGAGCAGGTTAACGTTGATTTCTTCCCGTCTGACGTGGGTCAGAAGCCGGTTGATATCGTTAATGCCGCGCTGAAAGAAGCGAAGCTCAAATTCTACGACGTGCTGCTGGTGGATACCGCCGGTCGTCTGCACGTTGATGAAGCGATGATGGATGAGATTAAGCAGGTCCATGCGTCTCTCAATCCAGTAGAAACCCTGTTTGTTGTCGATGCGATGACCGGCCAGGATGCGGCGAACACGGCGAAAGCCTTTAACGAAGCTCTGCCGCTGACCGGGGTCGTGCTGACCAAAGTGGATGGCGACGCCCGCGGCGGTGCGGCGCTGTCGATTCGTCATATCACCGGCAAGCCGATTAAGTTCCTCGGCGTTGGCGAGAAAACCGAAGCGCTGGAGCCGTTCCATCCGGATCGTATCGCTTCCCGTATTCTCGGCATGGGCGACGTCCTGTCGTTGATCGAAGATATCGAAAGTAAGGTCGACCGCGCGCAGGCTGAAAAGCTGGCCTCTAAGCTGAAAAAAGGCGACGGTTTTGACCTGACCGATTTCCTTGAACAGCTGCGGCAGATGAAAAACATGGGCGGTATGGCCAGCCTGATGGGCAAGCTGCCGGGCATGGGGCAGATACCGGACAACGTTAAATCACAGATGGATGATAAAGTTCTGGTGCGTATGGAAGCCATCATCAACTCGATGACGCTGAAAGAGCGCGCTAAACCGGAAATTATTAAAGGTTCGCGCAAGCGCCGCATCGCCGCAGGCTGCGGAATGCAGGTGCAGGATGTGAACCGTCTGCTCAAGCAGTTTGACGATATGCAGCGCATGATGAAGAAGATGAAGTCGAAAGGCGGCATGATGAAGATGATGCGCGGAATGAAAGGAATGATGCCGCCAGGGTTCCCCGGAGGCCGATAGGCTGGTCGCCATTTCTGCCGGGGCGCGCTTCTTTTCTGACACATGGTTGGCGCATTCTGGCTATGACTTATGCTCCGGTACCAATTTAAGGGTACCGGAGTCGCCCTTCCACAGCAGAGTTTATAACTGCTGATTGCAATTTCCCCAGAAATCAGTAAAATTTTCGGGCTTTTAATATGACACCGGGCTCCGTTCCTCGATGGGGCCCGGTGTTTTATTCACACAAGAGGATGTTATGGTTACTATTCGTTTAGCACGTCACGGCGCGAAAAAGCGTCCGTTCTACCAGGTTGTTGTTACCGACAGCCGTAATGCACGCAACGGTCGCTTCATTGAGCGCGTTGGTTTCTTCAACCCGATCGCTTCTGCGACCGAAGAAGGAACTCGTCTGGATCTGGATCGTATCGCTCACTGGGTTGGCCTGGGCGCTACTGTTTCCGATCGCGTAGCTGCGCTGATCAAAGCCGCTAACAAAGCAGCTTAATCTGTCACGGTGGTCATGATGAGCAAGCAACACACCGCACAAGCACCTGTTGAACCGATTGTATTGGGCAAGATGGGTTCTTCCTACGGTATCCGTGGTTGGCTCAGAGTGTTTTCCTCCACCGAAGACGCCGAAAGCATTTTTGACTATCAGCCCTGGTTTATCCAGAAGGCGGGTCAGTGGCAGGTTGTTGAGCTGGAAAGCTGGCGCCACCACAATCAGGATATCGTCATTAAGCTGAAAGGCATTGACGATCGCGATGCAGCGAATCTGTTGACTAATTGCGAAATTGTCGTGGATTCATCGCAGCTGCCTGCGCTTGAAGAGGGTGACTACTACTGGAAAGACCTGATGGGCTGCCAGGTAGTGACCACGGAAGGCTATAGCCTCGGCAAAGTCATCGACATGATGGAAACCGGGTCTAATGACGTTCTCGTCATCAAGGCAAACCTGAAAGATGCATTTGGTATCAAGGAGCGGCTGGTTCCGTTCCTCGATGGGCAGGTTATCAAGAAAGTCGATCTCGCTACTCGTACCATCGAAGTAGACTGGGATCCTGGTTTTTAAATTCTCCGAATAAACGGTAAAAAACGGCACTATGGGGATTGGCTTGTGTTTATAGGTATCGTTAGCCTGTTTCCTGAAATGTTCCGCGCAATTACCGATTACGGGGTAACTGGCCGGGCAGTAAAAAATGGCCTGCTGAGCATCCAGAGCTGGAGTCCTCGCGATTTCGCTCATGACCGGCACCGTACCGTGGACGATCGTCCTTACGGCGGTGGACCGGGGATGTTAATGATGGTGCAACCTTTACGGGATGCCATTCATGCAGCAAAAGCCGCGGCAGGTGAAGGCGCAAAGGTGATTTATCTTTCACCTCAGGGACGCAAGCTTGATCAAGCGGGCGTCAGCGAACTGGCAACAAATCAGAAGCTGATTTTGGTGTGCGGTCGCTATGAAGGCGTAGATGAGCGCGTAATTCAGACCGAGATTGATGAAGAATGGTCAATTGGCGATTACGTTCTCAGCGGTGGTGAGCTACCGGCAATGACGCTGATTGACTCCGTTTCCCGGTTTATTCCGGGGGTGCTGGGTCATGAAGCTTCAGCAATCGAAGATTCGTTTGCTGAAGGATTGCTGGATTGCCCGCACTATACGCGTCCTGAAGTGTTAGAAGGTATGGAAGTACCGCCGGTATTGCTGTCGGGAAACCATGCTGAGATACGTCGCTGGCGTCTGAAGCAGTCGCTGGGCCGTACCTGGCTTAGAAGACCTGAACTTTTGGAAAACCTGGCTCTGACTGAAGAGCAAGCAAGGTTGCTGGCAGAGTTCAAAAAGGAACTCGCGCAACAGCAACATAAACATGATGGGATGGCGTAAGCCCCCAATATCAGTTTACCCAGGATAAGAGATTAAATTATGAGCAACATTATTAAGCAACTTGAACAAGAACAGATGAAGCAGGACGTACCTTCCTTCCGTCCGGGTGATACCGTGGAAGTGAAAGTATGGGTTGTTGAAGGTTCCAAAAAACGTCTGCAGGCATTCGAGGGCGTGGTTATCGCTATTCGTAACCGCGGTCTGCACTCTGCATTCACTGTTCGCAAAATTTCCAACGGCGAAGGCGTTGAGCGTGTCTTCCAGACTCACTCTCCGGTAGTTGACAGCATTTCTGTCAAACGTCGTGGTGCTGTACGTAAAGCTAAACTGTACTACCTGCGTGAGCGTACCGGTAAGTCTGCTCGTATCAAAGAGCGTCTTAACTAAGATTCGCTTTCGCGACATCCTGAATGAGAGGGCTGGCCTGATGGGCCGGCCCTTTTTTTATCTTTATTTTAACCATTCCATTGCGAATCATTTACAATACGCCCCTCATGGGGAGGGACGGTGGTCAGCAATATTTTTCATCACGCAGCATTACAACGGCGGGCCGTATGGTTGGCGCTGTTTGCGATCCTGCTGATCGTGGTGGCGCCGTTGATCTCCATCGCCCTGCAAAAAGATCCGATGAATGGCATGCATCACGCAATGATGGGGATGCCGGAAGGTATGCCATCACATCAGATGTCCATGACGAATACCGATGCCTCGATGCCGGAACACGCGCACAGCGTGCCGCTCGATCATGCTGAAGCCTGTGGCTACTGCGTACTGTTAGCTCATGTTCCGGGCCTGATTTTCGCGCTGCTGCTGCTGCTCAGCCTGATGCTTCGACGCCAGCGAGCCCCGGTTTCCCGCCCGGAGAGGAAACGCTGGCATGACTTTACCTGGCTTTATCCCCACACCCGCGCGCCACCGCGTCCGTCTGCTTTCTCCCTTACATAAAAAATAATGTGCGCACTGCGCAACGTTCTCTTTTGCTTTAAAAAAAGGAAAAGTATGACTACCTGCACCTCGCGCGCGGCATGGCTGAACCTGCTGCGTCGTCTTCATTTCTATATCGGATTGTTTATCGGGCCGTTTATTTTTGTGGCGGCCCTGACCGGTACGCTATATGTTGCCACCCCTCAGCTGGAAAACTGGCTCTATCGTGATGCTCTGTACGGTACGTTGACTGGGGAAAAACAGCCGCTAAGCGCGCAAATTACCGTAGCGACGGAGGCCATTCAGGGAAACCTCCGCCTGCATGCGGTTCGGCCGGGGATAATGGCTGGCGATACGACCCGAGTGATGTTTATTGACCCGACCCTTGGCGAGTCGGAAACGCGGGCAATTTTTGTCGATCCGGTGACGCTACGGGTGACAGGCGATATGCCGGTTTACGGCACCAGCGGTATTTTGCCCCTGCGTCAGTGGATTGATTATGCCCATCGCTCTTTGCTGCTGGGTAACTTCGGCCGACTGTACAGCGAGCTGGCAGCCTCCTGGATGTGGGTTGCCGCTCTGGGCGGGATCGCGCTGTGGTCGATGACCCGGCCTCGTCGTCGTATAAATAATAGAGTGCAGAATAACCGCCGCCTGCACGTTTCTCTCGGCTGGGTGCTGCTGGTCGGTATGTTGTTATTCTCTGCGACCGGTTTAACCTGGTCGCAATGGGCCGGTAGTCACGTCGATAGGATGCGTGCCGCCTTTGGCTGGCTGACGCCGCAGGTGAATACCCAGCTGGAAAGTGCCGCTCCGGCCGCTCACGATCCGCATGCCGAACATCATGTGGGACATGGAGCAATGGGGGAGATAACGGCGCAGTTGCGTGTAGAGGATTTTGACCCGGTTCTGCTGGCTGCCCGCGCGGCGGGGCTGGATGCCGGTAAGCTGGAGATTCGACCGCCGTCGGGTGCCGGGCGCGCGTGGACGGTAAATGAAATCGACAGAAGCTGGCCAACCCGGGTTGATGCTGTCGCGATCGATGGTGCAACGATGCAAATCGTGGACCGCACTCATTTTTCCGACTTTCCTCTCATGGCTAAGCTGACCCGCTGGGGCGTTGATTTCCATATGGGAATTTTGTTCGGTCTTGCTAACCAGCTACTGCTTATCGCGTTCGGAACCGCACTCTGCGTGATGATAGCGGTGGGGTACCGGCTGTGGTGGATCCGTCGCCCGGCGCGCGCGGCGTTTAACCCGGCCAATACGTTGATACAGGCGTGGTTTGGCTTAGCGTGGCCCGCTCGTTTGCTGACTGCCGTTATTGCGGTGTTGTTGGGCCTGGCGCTGCCGCTCATGGGGAGCAGTCTCGCGCTATGTCTCGCCGTTGATTATCTGTGCTGGCGCTCAGCAACGGCGGTGATAGCGGCTAAACCAGTCGAATAGGTGTTTAAGGCGTGCTGATAACCACCGTGACGCGGCGGTTTTCAGCGCGCCCTTTCGCGGTATCGTTGCTGGCTATAGGATACTTTTTCCCGAGTCCGCGAGTGGTCAAGTTTGCGCGCGGAATATTCGCCCCTTCGGCCCAGGCATCCGCCACGCTGTTAGCCCGCTTAAGCGATAGCATTTCGTTGTAGCTGTCTTCGCCGTAATTATCAGTATGACCTTCAAGGCGACTATGGGTAATACCGGTATTCGCCAGACGTGAAGCCATTGTGCGAATTTGCTGTTTGCTTTCGGCACGCAGATGATAGTCGTTTTTATCAAACAGGATGGTATCAGATATTCCTAATAACCAGTCGCCGTTGGTTTCAGTAAAGCCATATGACTTCATTGCTGCAATTTGTTCTGCCGAGAATTTTCCTTGCGGAGCCTGGCAGCCGCTAAGAAAAAGTGCGGCCAGTAAAGCAGGAGCAAAATATTTTCCGATCATGGTGATTCCTTTTATTTTTGCGTTTGCTGTAAGCGCTGGTGTTTCATCCGATACATATTTTGATCGGCAAGCTCTTGCAGATTTTCCGCTGAGGTATGTTCCCAGGTTAAAGCGTAACCAATGCTCAGTGACAGGCTGGCGGTGTGGCCATTGTGTAGATTAAACGGCGGGATAAACTGTTCGGACAACGCGCTGCACAGTGCCCGAACTTCGGTTTCTGAATGAACATCCCGTAGCAGAACGGCAAATTCATCGCCGCCGAGACGCCATGCCTGATGCTGTTTACCGACAAAGGCCATCAGGCGGCTCGCGACCTCAATTAACACTTTATCGCCGGCTGCGTGGCCCCAGTTGTCGTTAATAAGCTTGAAGTTATCGCCATCAAGAAATAACAGCGCAGAATGACTTTGGGCGGTTTCATCCTTCATCAGATCATTAATGACATTCCGGAAAGCCGCTCTGTTAGCCAGCCCGGTTAGCGGGTCGTGTAATGAACTGCGCAGGAGCTGGGCGTTTTTAGCCTGAAGCTGCCGCTGCCAGTCCTCCATTTCACCCAGCAGGCTATTGAAGTCCTGGGCGAACAGGTGGAATTCTTCAATGCGCTCTTCGGGCACCCGGCGGGAGAAATGGCGATTTTCGCGGATGTCATGTACCACCTCGGTAATGCTCTGTAACGCTGCCACAATGCCGCGATGCAGCGAGTGGGTAAGGAGCAAGGCGATGCAGGAAGCCAGAAAAATGCTGCCGGTGAGCACAATAATAGAGATACCAAGAAAATAGCTTATCAATCTGTCCAGCGCGGTCAGACGGAGTTCACCGATAATTTTTCCCTGGTGCAGGATAGTTTGCACCGTGGGTTTCGGGAAGAGCCATTTGCTGATGACGTCGCTGATTTTATCCTGACTGACCAGACCATCGTTATGCCATGAGGCGAAGGGTCTTTGCCGGCCATCGACCAGAATTGCTTGAGAAAATTGCCCCTGTCTGCCCAGCGTGGCCAGCGTGTCTTCAGCCGCTGCGCTATCGCCAAAAACGAGCGCTGCTTCCAGGCTACGGCCCATGGTGGCGGCGGTAAGTTCCAGGTTTTTTTGGGCGTATTGCTTGAGTGTAAATATGGAAGCGGTGCAGAGTAACAGCCAGACCAGTGTCATAGAGATCACCACGCTTATCATGCTGATACGGCGCAGCGCTCTTTTAAATGTGGGGCGCGGGGCCTGAGAAAAATCCTTATTCATGTGATGTTTTCCGGGCAAGCATCAGCACCTCGGGATTAACCCGAACGCCGCTGTGCGTCAGTACATCCAGATTTACGGAAAATCTGACTCTCTCATTGTTGATGAGCAGGCAAAAAGCGCTGCCAATAGAGCAATCGGTGTTTTGTTCCGCAATAAGTAATAGGGGCCGGTTTCCATATTTGGCCGTAAATTCAGACTGTTGGGTCGGCGATTCACTGCCAAAATAAAAACCATCGCAGGTCGTCTGTAAGGCTTCTTGTGTATTACGAACAATCACGGGTTTATAAGGCAATATTTCCGGAGCGTCTTCGGCCAGGCTATGGATATATCGTGATGTTGAAAAAATACAGAGCCTTGGAGGACCGGATAATTGCGGCCAGCGAGTATAAGTCACGATCCCCGAAACGATTGTCCGAACATTTTCAGACGGTCCGGAGGCAACAGCAGAGATACCCACGAGTGATAGTACTAAAGTCAAAAAGAGACGGTGAAGAACAGTCATTACGGTTCCGTCAGATTGTCATAGCGTGGGGGATGCAGATTGCTGAAACCCGGGCGAAGAATAGCATTGTTGAGGAAAATCGTCATTAGCCAGCCTCGCCGCTTTGAGATAATTCTTACCAGGATTTTTCGTAAAAGAAATTCGTGGAAGCAGGGAAAAACTGGCGTTTAATGACTCACTGTAAATAATTTGATACGCATTGAATGAAATACAGCGCGATTTAATTTCTATGTGTAAAGTAAAATTTACGGAATATGGATTGAAATCTTTACTTTGTGTGGTATCGTTACGTCATCCTCGCTGAGGCAATAACTATCGCAAACGAGCTATACAGGATCGCAATCATGCAAAAAGACGCGCTGAACAACGTACACATTACCGACGAACAGGTTTTGATCACACCGGATCAGTTGAAGGCTGAATTCCCTCTTAGCGTTGAGCAGGAGGCGCAGATCGCGCAGTCTCGCCAGACCATCTCCAACATCATCGCCGGCCGCGATCCGCGTCTGCTGGTGGTATGTGGCCCTTGTTCGATCCACGATCCTGAAACCGCCATTGAGTACGCTCGTCGTTTTAAAGCCCTTGCCGAAGAGGTCAGCGATAGCCTCTATCTGGTCATGCGCGTCTATTTTGAAAAACCCCGCACCACCGTTGGCTGGAAAGGGCTGATTAACGATCCGCATATGGATGGTTCGTTTGATGTGGAAGGCGGCCTGAAGATTGCGCGCCGTCTGCTGGTTGAACTGGTCAATATGGGGCTACCGTTGGCGACGGAAGCGTTGGATCCAAACAGTCCTCAGTATCTCGGCGATCTGTTTAGCTGGTCTGCTATCGGCGCGCGTACGACCGAATCCCAGACTCACCGTGAGATGGCTTCTGGCCTGTCGATGCCGGTAGGGTTTAAAAACGGCACCGATGGCAGCCTTGCCACGGCAATTAACGCAATGCGCGCTGCCGCGATGCCGCACCGTTTCGTCGGCATCAACCAGGCCGGACAGGTGTGCCTGCTGCAAACGCAGGGCAACCCGAACGGTCACGTCATTCTGCGCGGCGGGAAAGCGCCAAACTACGGCCCGGAAGATGTTGCGAAGTGTGAAAAAGAGATGACTCAGGCGGGACTGAAGCCATCGCTGATGGTAGATTGCAGCCATGGGAATTCTAATAAAGACTACCGCCGTCAGCCTGCGGTTGCGGAATCCGTGGTCGCGCAGATTAAAGATGGTAACCGTTCCATTATTGGTCTGATGATTGAGAGCAATATCCACGAAGGTAACCAGTCCTCTGAGCAGCCGCGTTGCGATATGAAATACGGCGTCTCAGTGACCGATGCCTGCATTAGTTGGGAAACCACCGATGCGCTGCTCCGCGAACTTGATAAGGATCTGCGAGGCCATCTGGCGGCTCGTCTGGCGTAAGAGGATGATATGGTTGCTGAACTGACCGCGTTACGCGATCAAATTGATGAAGTCGATAAGGCGCTACTGGAACTGCTGGCTAAGCGCCTGGAGCTGGTAGCGGAAGTCGGAGAGGTTAAAAGCCAATACGGCCTGCCCATTTACGTTCCTGAACGTGAATCGGCGATGCTGGCGTCCCGGCGCGAGGAGGCTGCTGCGCTTGGGGTCCCGCCGGATCTTATCGAAGATGTTTTGCGTCGCGTCATGCGGGAGTCTTATTCCAGCGAAAACGATAAAGGTTTTAAAACGCTTTATCCGAACCTGCGTCCGGTCGTGATTGTTGGCGGCGGCGGGCAAATGGGGCGTCTGTTTGAGAAAATGCTGACGCTTTCCGGATATCAGGTTCGTATCCTTGAAAAAGACGACTGGTCGCGGGCGGAAGAGATTGTCGCCGATGCCGGTATGGTTATCGTCAGCGTGCCGATTCATATCACGGCGGCAACGATTGCTCAGCTGCCACCGCTGCCGGCGGACTGCATCCTGGTCGATTTGGCCTCGGTGAAAGCGGAACCGCTGCAGGCGATGCTGGCCGCGCACAAAGGTCCGGTATTGGGGTTACACCCCATGTTTGGGCCGGACAGCGGCAGCCTGGCGAAGCAGGTGGTGGTGTACTGCGATGGCCGCCAGCCCGAAGCGTATCAGTGGTTCCTGGAGCAAATTCAGGTCTGGGGCGCGCGGCTCCATCGTATCAGCGCCGTCGAGCACGATCAGAATATGGCCTTTATTCAGGCGTTGCGCCACTTTGCGACCTTCGCTTACGGCCTGCACCTGGCCGAAGAGAACGTGCGTCTTGAGCAACTTCTGGCGCTGTCGTCGCCTATTTATCGTCTGGAACTGGCGATGGTAGGCCGGCTGTTTGCCCAGGATCCGCAGCTCTATGCTGACATTATTATGTCCTCGGAAAATAATCTGGCGCTGATTAAGCGATACTACCAGCGCTTCGGTGAAGCTATCGGCCTGCTGGAGCAGGGGGATAAACAGGCGTTCATCGATAGCTTCCGTAAGGTTGAGCACTGGTTCGGTGACTATGCCCAGCGCTTCCAGAGCGAAAGCCGGACGTTGCTGCGCCAGGCAAATGATAATCGGCAGTAAGTCGTCAAACACGTATACAATAAAGCCAGAGGGGTGACCCGCTGGCTTTTTTTATAGGGATGAAAACGATGGCTGAACCACAACCGCTGTTTGATTACACCGGGCATTTACCGGAATGTCCGACCTGGAGCGAAGCCGAACAGGCATTGTACTGGGCCGATATTATGGAATGCGAGATTCATCGCTACGACGTGCAGACGGGTGAACATCAGGTTCTGCAATTTCCCGAGGAGCCCGGATGTTTTGCCCTGCGCGAGAAGGGCGGTTTTATCGTCGCTTTACGCAGCGGTATCTGGCTCACTGATGCGCATGGTCTTCTACAGCGCAAAGTCTGCGATAACCCCAGCAACCCGCAATTAGCGCGCTTTAATGATGGTGGAACCGATCGTGACGGCCGCTTTTATGCCGGGACTTTCTGGGGGCCGGGAGATTTTAATGGCGCGCTCTTAGTGCGCATCGATAACGATCTCTCCCCGCAGGTTATCCAGTGCGATATTCACGGCGCTAACGGTCTGGCGTTTAGCGAAGACAAACGTTGGATGTATACCTCGGATACGCCAAATGCCGTTATCTATCGAACACCTCTCGATGAGCGGGGCGAGGCGGGTAAACGTGAGGTCTTCCTGCGCTTTCAGCCGGGAGAGGGGATTCCAGACGGCGCGGCCATCGATGCTGAAGGTTGCTACTGGAGCGCGATGTTTGACGGCTGGCGTATTGCGCGCTTCTCGCCGACGGGCGAGCAGCTGGAGGAGCATCGTCTACCGGTGCGTTGCCCGACGATGGTCTGTTTTGGCGGAGCGGATATGAAGACGCTCTACATTACCACCACGCGGGAGAATATGGATGCCGAAGAAGTGGCGAAATATCCGCTTTCCGGCGCGATCTTCACCCTGCCAGTTGCCGTGGCAGGGATGAAGAAATTGCCGTTTATAGAACGTTAAACCGGGTCGACCGGTACCACGTTTTCGCTGGCATAGCAGCCCAGCACTTTCATTGAACGCGTTATCTCGGCCAGCTCTTTTAATGCCTTGCGCATTGGCAGTGATTCCAGGTTGGCCTGGATATCCAGATAAAACATCTCTTCCCACGGATTACCGTGAATGGGGCGTGATTCCAGCTTGGTCATGATCAGATTATGGTTTCGCAGCACCAGCAGCGCTTCAACCAGGGCCCCGGCTTGCTGGCCGGTGGCCATCAACAGCGTGGTTTTCGCGGGGACCTGATCGGAGACTTCCACCGCTTTACGCGCCAGAACCAGGAAGCGGGTGATGTTTTGCGTCTGGTTCGCCTGACAATGTTCCAGGACCTGCAAACCGTGCAGCGCTCCGCCTGCTTCGCTGCCCAGGGCGGCAACGGTCGGCGATTTAGCCTGAGCGACTTTTTCCATCGCTGAGGAGGTGCTGTCGGTATATTCAATGTTCCAGTGCGGATAGCGGCTCAGATACTGGCTGCACTGCTGAAACGGCTGCGGATGGCTGTAGACCGTCGTAATCTGTTGCGCATCGGTGGACGTTGAGACCAGCACGCAGTGATCGATAGGCAACGTCAGCTCGCCCACGATGGATAAGCTGGTGTGCTGCAGAAGATCGTAAACATCATTGATGCCGCCGGAACTGGTATTTTCAATAGGAACGACGGCATAGTCAGCCTGGCCGGTCTCCACTTGCTCAAAGATATCGGCGAACTTCGCGCAGCCGCTTTCGATAAACTGTTCAAAGTGGCGGGCGGCGTACTGACGAGCCGCAAGGTGCGAATATGAACCTTTAGGTCCGAGGAATGCCACCCGCGCGGAGTGCGGATTAATTTTATTCAGGTGCTGTTGCAGCAGCGTTTGTTGGGTAAGGACCGAGTCTTCAATGATCAGCTGGAACAGGCGCGTGATGTAATGGGCATCAAGATGGTGTTTTTTCCCCAGCGTCATCAGGCGTTCCAGCAGGTCCCGCTCGCGGTCGATATCCCGCACCGGCCGGTGCGATGCCAGCTTGGCTTTGCCGACCTCGACGGCCAGGCCGCGGCGCTCAGCCAGTAGCGCAAGCAGTTTCTCATCCAGAGCGCTGATCTTATCGCGTAGGGCCAGTAATGGGTTTTCCTCGGTCATATGTGTTGCCTTTCTTGTTATTGATTATCAATAAAAAAGGCCTCCCGTTTGGGAGGCCTTGTTGTTCGTCTTCGCATTCTTTATCACACGACGAATTGCCTCCCATTCAGGGGAAGGTAAAAAAGAATGCGAAGAAAAACGGGATCAGTTTCACGATGAATTCCTTGAATTAGTGGGGATTACAGTACCTGTACTGTTTTCACTCTGTCAATAAAAAACGCGCCCGAAGGCGCGTGGCATGACACAAGCTTAAGTTAAGGATTACTCTTCTTCTTCCACAAAGCCTGCCTCTTTCACCGACGTTGCGGCGCGGCGGGCTTCCCCTTTGTGTTGCACTTTATTGAGCTGCCGTTCCAGCTTGTTGATCAATTCGTTAATTGCGGCATACATGTCTTCGTGCCGTGCGCTGGCGACCAGGTGCCCGTTTGGCGTATTGATGGTTGCGTCAGCGACAAAACCCTGCGGCTCCTTAGAGAGGATGATGTGCGGGTTAATTAAGTGGGTTTGCCATTTATCCAGTTTGGCGAGACGGTCTGCGACGTGCTGGCGGATTGCCGGAGTAATTTCCATTTGTTTACTGGTAATGTTCATTGTCATAAATTTTACCTCTTGTCTTTCCCGTCTTGGTAAACTCAGCATACCTCGCCCAATGTCAAAATGCGTGATTTAAATCACATTTTATTGTCACTTTTTGTCAACAAATCTGTTTTGTGAGACAGGACAGGAACAGGTGAGATTTTACTTGTGGAATGGAAGAAAGAGAGCCATATTTGATGAGTTAACTCGGCGCTAAACCGCTTCAGCTTAACGGTTTAACGAATAAAAAAACGGCAGCCACTCGGCTGCCGTTTTGCTTATCTAAGGGCTATCAGGTGTTCTTGCTGTTAGCCGCGATGATTTTCGCAACCTTGTCCGCCTGCGCGTTCATCTGCATCTGACGGTAGGCGTTTTCCATTTTCGGAAGCGCGTCGCGGGTGGCCTGCGTATCCGGATAGTTACGCAGCATGCCGTCTACGCGGTTAACGACCGCAACCCATGCGCCACGATCGGTATAGTAATCCACGACCGACAGCTCGTACTTCGCCAGACGATCTTTCAGGAACACCATACGCTTGTAGGCGTCAGTAGCGTACTGGCTGTTAGGATAGCCACGAACCAGTTTGGAGAAGTCGTTAAAGGCATCGCGCGCGTGTTGTGGGTCGCGGTCAGAACGATCGACACCGAAGAAGCCCTGCAGCGCACTGTCATCCAACGCCATATTTGTCAGACCACGCATATAAATGACGTAATCAATGTTAGGATGGGTAGGGTTCAGGCGCACAAAGCGATCGATAGCTGCCTGAGCCAACGGCAGATCGGCGTTTTTGTAGTACGCATAAATCAGATCCAACTGTACCTGTTGGGAATAAGGACCAAAGGGATAACGGTTATCCAACGCTTCCAGTTGCGTTATTGCCTGTTTCCAGTTACCGTCCTGCAGCTTTTGCTGAGCGGTCGCGTAGATCTCATTCGGCGGATTATCGGGCACCTCCTCCTTTGAGCCAGAGCAACCCACCAAAGCCAGGCTCAGTGTGGCTGCTGCCACCAGGTATTTCATGCGCGTCATGACGTTTTGACTTCCTCAAAATGTTTATGCGGGAGAATCTCTGTTCCTGCTCCCGATTAAGACCAGCTACAATAGCACACTATATTAAACGGCAAAGCCGTAAAACCCAACGTTAAAACGAAGAAGCTGTATATGGCACAACGAGTACAACTCAACGCAACGGTGTCCGAAAATCAACTCGGACAACGCTTAGATCAGGCTTTGGCCGAATTGTTCCCGGATTATTCGCGTTCGCGCATAAAAGAATGGATCCTTGACCAGAGAGTGCTGGTAAACGGCAGCGTCAGCGACAAGCCGAAAGAGAAAGTGCTGGGGGGAGAAACGATTGCTATCGATGTTGAAATCGAAGAAGAAGTCCGTTTCCAACCACAGGATATTCCGCTCAATATCGTTTATGAAGATGATGACATCCTCGTAATTAATAAACCGCGCGATTTAGTTGTGCACCCTGGCGCGGGCAACCCTGACGGTACTGTGCTGAATGCGCTGTTGCACTACTATCCGGCCATTGCTGACGTGCCGCGTGCGGGGATCGTGCACCGTCTTGATAAAGACACCACCGGCTTGATGGTGGTCGCGAAGACCATTCCGGCGCAAACCCGCCTGGTGGAATCCCTGCAGCTGCGCGAAATCACCCGCGAGTATGAAGCGGTGGCGATTGGTCACATGACCGCTGGCGGAACGGTGGAAGAACCGATTAGCCGCCACCCGACCAAGCGTACGCATATGGCGGTACATCCTATGGGAAAACCGGCGGTGACGCACTATCGGATCATGGAGCATTTTCGCATTCATACTCGTCTGCGTTTGCGCCTGGAGACCGGCCGTACGCATCAGATTCGCGTACACATGGCGCACATCACTCACCCGCTGGTGGGCGATCAGGTCTATGGCGGGCGCCCGCGTCCGCCTAAAGGCGCATCGGAAGAGTTCATCACCGCTCTGCGTAAGTTCGATCGCCAGGCCCTGCATGCCACCATGCTGCGTTTATACCATCCGATCAGCGGCATTGAGATGGAATGGCATGCGCCAATTCCACAGGATATGGTTGATTTGATTGATGCCATGCGCGCTGATTTTGAAACCCATAAAGACGATATTGACTGGCTATGACTAAACTGATTGTACCGCAATGGCCAATGCCGGAAGGCGTGGCAGCCTGTAGTTCCACGCGCGCTGGTGGGGTGAGTTTGTCGCCATACGATTCACTTAACCTCGGAGCCCATTGCGGAGACAATCTGCAGCACGTAGAAGAGAACCGTCGGCGCATGTTCGCCGCTGGCGGTCTTCCGTCATACCCGGTGTGGCTGGAGCAGGTTCACGGTACGGCAGTGTTAAAGCTCGATGGCGGGCCGTACCCGTCAAAGCGCGCTGATGCTTCATACTGCAATGTGCCGGGTACGGTATGCGCGGTGATGACTGCTGATTGCCTGCCGGTGCTTTTTTGCAACCGCGCGGGAACGGAAGTTGCGGCTGCTCATGCCGGCTGGCGGGGCCTTTGTGAAGGCGTGCTGGAAGAAACCGTGGCCTGTTTTGCCGATAAACCGGAAAACATCATGGCCTGGCTTGGGCCCGCCATTGGGCCGGACGCGTTTGAGGTTGGTCCGGAGGTGCGTGAGGCTTTTATGGCAAAAGATACTCAGGCGGAGCGCGCATTTCGTCCTGCAGGTGAAAAGTATTTTGCTGATATCTATCAGCTTGCGCGTCAGCGGCTGGCGAGCGTTGGCGTTGAGCAGATTTTTGGCGGTGACCGCTGTACCCTCAGCGAAAAAGATGATTTTTTCTCTTATCGTCGCGACAAGACGACGGGTCGTATGGCAAGTTTCATCTGGCTGATATAACCTCCCGAACTAAGACGATCCAGAAGGCAAACTTATTTTTGCATAGTTCAGGTCTTTAACCTTGAATAATTGAGGGATGACCTCATTTAATCTCCAGTAGCAAATTTGACCTGTTATGGGAGGAGTTATGCGTCTGGATCGTCTTACCAATAAATTCCAGCTTGCTCTTGCCGATGCCCAGTCCCTTGCACTCGGGCACGACAACCAATTCATCGAACCTCTTCATCTTATGAGCGCCTTGCTGAATCAGGAAGGGGGATCGATACGTCCTTTATTAACTTCGGCGGGCATCAATGCCGGAGAGTTGCGCACCAATATTGAACAGGCGTTGAGCCGATTGCCGCAGGTGGAAGGTACCGGCGGCGATGTTCAACCGTCCCAGGATTTAGTGCGTATCCTGAACCTTTGCGACAAGCTGGCGCAAAAGAGAAAGGACAACTTTATTTCGTCAGAGCTGTTCGTTCTGGCAGCGCTTGAATCACGCGGCACGCTGACCGACCTTTTAAAATCCGCCGGGGCCACAACCGCCAACGTGAGTCAGGCGATCGAACAAATGCGCGGAGGTGAAAGCGTGAACGATCAGGGAGCCGAAGACCAACGTCAGGCCTTGAAAAAATTTACCGTCGATCTGACTGAACGTGCCGAGCAGGGCAAGCTTGACCCGGTGATTGGCCGCGATGAAGAAATTCGTCGTACGATTCAGGTTCTGCAGCGCCGTACCAAAAACAACCCGGTGCTGATTGGTGAACCCGGTGTAGGTAAAACGGCCATTGTTGAAGGACTGGCGCAGCGGATCGTCAACGGTGAAGTGCCGGAAGGTCTGAAGGGGCGCCGGGTGCTGGCGCTAGATATGGGCGCGCTGGTGGCGGGTGCCAAATACCGCGGTGAGTTTGAAGAGCGCTTAAAAGGCGTTCTGAATGACCTCGCCAAGCAGGAAGGCAACGTCATCCTGTTTATCGATGAGCTACACACCATGGTGGGTGCGGGTAAAGCGGACGGCGCAATGGACGCCGGTAACATGCTGAAACCGGCGCTGGCGCGCGGTGAGCTGCACTGCGTGGGCGCTACGACGCTGGATGAATATCGCCAGTACATTGAGAAAGACGCCGCGCTGGAACGTCGTTTCCAGAAAGTATTCGTGGCGGAGCCGACCGTTGAAGATACCATTGCGATTTTGCGTGGTCTGAAAGAACGTTATGAACTGCACCACCACGTGCAGATCACCGACCCGGCGATTGTTGCGGCAGCCACGCTGTCTCATCGCTATATCGCCGACCGACAGCTGCCGGATAAAGCTATCGACCTGATCGATGAAGCCGCATCCAGCATTCGGATGCAGATTGACTCAAAACCGGAAGAGCTGGACAGACTCGACCGTCGCATCATTCAGCTCAAGCTGGAACAGCAGGCGCTGAAGAAAGAGTCTGATGAAGCCAGTATTAAGCGGCTGGATATGCTGAATGAGGAGCTGGCCGATAAAGAACGTCAATATTCAGTCTTAGAAGAAGAGTGGAAGGCTGAAAAAGCATCGCTCTCCGGAACCCAGACGATTAAGGCTGAGCTGGAACAGGCGAAAATCGCGATTGAGCAGGCGCGTCGCGTCGGCGATCTGGCGCGGATGTCCGAGCTGCAGTACGGCAAAATCCCGGAGCTGGAAAAACAGCTGGCGGCGGCAACGCAATCCGAAGGCAAGACGATGCGTCTGTTGCGTAATAAAGTCACGGATGCGGAAATCGCGGAAGTGTTGGCTCGCTGGACGGGTATCCCGGTGGCCAGAATGCTGGAAGGCGAGCGTGAGAAGCTGCTGCGTATGGAGCAGGAGCTGCATAGTCGCGTCATTGGTCAGAATGAAGCGGTTGAAGCGGTATCGAATGCAATCCGCCGTAGCCGTGCCGGATTATCCGATCCTAATCGTCCAATCGGCTCGTTCCTGTTCCTGGGCCCTACCGGTGTAGGTAAAACAGAACTCTGTAAAGCGCTGGCCAACTTTATGTTTGATAGCGACGATGCGATGGTACGTATCGACATGTCAGAGTTTATGGAGAAACACTCCGTTTCACGTCTGGTTGGGGCGCCTCCGGGATACGTCGGTTATGAAGAAGGCGGCTATCTCACTGAAGCGGTCCGCCGTCGTCCTTATTCCGTCATCCTGCTGGATGAAGTGGAAAAAGCGCATCCGGATGTCTTTAACATTCTGCTGCAGGTACTGGACGATGGACGTTTGACTGACGGGCAGGGGAGAACGGTCGACTTCCGCAATACGGTCGTCATCATGACCTCTAACCTCGGTTCGGATCTCATTCAGGAACGTTTTGGTGCCCTGGACTATAGCCACATGAAAGAGCTGGTTCTGGGCGTGGTTAGCCAAAGCTTCCGGCCGGAGTTTATCAACCGTATTGATGAAGTGGTGGTATTCCACCCGTTAGGTGAAAAACACATTGCTTCTATTGCGCAGATTCAGCTGCAGCGGTTGTATAAACGACTTGAGGAACGCGGCTATGAAGTTCACCTCTCTGATGAGGCACTGAAGCTGCTGAGCGAAAACGGTTACGATCCGGTTTATGGCGCACGTCCTCTGAAACGTGCTATCCAGCAGCAGATCGAAAACCCGCTGGCGCAGCAGATTCTCTCTGGAGAGCTGATACCGGGTAAAGAAGTGCAGCTGGTTGTGAAAAACGACCGGATAGTGGCAGTGCAGTAAATCACAAAACAGCAAAAACGGGCCCGCCGGGCTCGTTTTTGTTTAAAAACCAGGCGATAATGTATTCTCAGCTGCAGCTTTGGTTGAAAAATAAGCGGGTGGAGTTTTTTTTTGAAATTCCTCTTGCCACTTCAGAATTACTCCCTATAATGCGCCTCCACTGACACGGAACAACGGCTTACAGCCCGCCGGGT
>NZ_JAWXQV010000091.1:0-107243 GCF_033843325.1 Klebsiella sp. JN_Kp126
TGCGCCCCTATGGGGCGAAATCAATGCCACCTGCTATGCAGGTGGTTTTTTACTTAATGACGGCATAAATGATTTGGCTCAACAAATCGCCATTTGAGGTGCATTTTTCGTACAAAAAAAGCTAAGGTAAGGATAAATACTGAAGTCAGTAAAAAGCATATGACCAATCAGAACACCAACGGCTGAAGGAGTATGCGTATGAAGAAAAACGATATGTATTTAATGAAGAATTTTGATTTTCTGGCCCAGAGCTTCGCCAGAATGAACGCACAAGGTCAGCCCGTCGATCTTCAGGCCATTGTTGGTAATATGGATGAAGCGCATCGCGAATGGTTTTGTCAACGCTATGAACTTTACTGCCGCCAGGCGAATAAAACCATGACGCCAGAAGCGGAGCTGGAGCACTAATCTACTTACCGCAGTACAGATACGACAACGGGCCTGACGGCCCGTTGCTTGTTTTACGGCTTATCTTCGACGTCCGGCGCTGCCGGCGCGCTCGGCGAACGGTTTTCCAGATCGTTAAGACGCTGCTCCAGAAGCGCCAGCTTTTCACGCGTGCGCAACAGCACCTGCGTCTGCACGTCGAACTCTTCGCGGCTTACCAGGTCCAGGCGAGTTAACTGCGACTGGAGCACCTGACGGATTTTTTTCTCCACGTCTTCCCCCAGATCGCGGAGCCCCTTCGGCATTGATTCATGAACCTGACGGGCGATTTGTTCAATTTTTTTCGGGTCAATCATGGTGGTTTCCTGCTCTGGTCGGTTATCCGCTCATTGTAGTGCGATCGTCGGCGCCTATAAACCATAAATGTTTGAAGCTTATGCATTGCCGACGATAGTCAATAGCGTTATAGTTGCTTTGCTTATTCTCAGGGCGGGGCGAAATTCCCCACCGGCGGTAAATCAACCATAGCGTTGAAAGCCCGCGAGCGCTTTCTGCGAATGCAGAAAGGTCAGCAGATCCGGTGTAATTCCGGGGCCGACGGTTAGAGTCCGGATGGGAGAGAGTAACGGCTCAGTCGGGTTTGTACCCGCTTGCGTTGACTTTTGCCGCTAAACCGGCGCTCCTAAGACTGCCCTGATTCTGGTAACCATACAATTAATGAGGTTTTTTTTACCATGAATCAGACGCTACTTTCCTCTTTTGGTACCGCTTTTGAACGTGTAGAACGTGCTCTGGATGCACTGCGCGAAGGCCGCGGTGTGATGGTGCTTGACGATGAAGACCGTGAAAACGAAGGCGATATGATTTTCGCCGCTGAAACCATGACCGTTGAGCAGATGGCGCTGACCATTCGCCACGGTAGCGGCATTGTCTGCCTGTGCCTGACGGAAGATCGCCGTAAACAGCTCGACCTGCCAATGATGGTTGAGAACAACACCAGCGCCTACGGTACCGGTTTTACCGTGACCATCGAAGCCGCTGAAGGCGTGACCACCGGCGTTTCCGCCGCTGACCGCGTGACCACCGTGCGCGCGGCAATTGCCGATGGCGCGAAGCCGTCCGACCTGAACCGCCCTGGACACGTTTTCCCGCTGCGCGCGCAGCCGGGCGGGGTTCTGACCCGCGGCGGCCATACTGAAGCAACCATCGATCTGGTCACGCTGGCTGGCTTCAAACCGGCGGGCGTACTGTGTGAACTGACCAACGACGACGGCTCTATGGCGCGTGCGCCGCAGTGCATCGAGTTTGCTCAGCAGCACAATATGGAAGTGGTCACGATTGAAGATTTAGTGGCCTACCGTCGCGAACACGAGCGTAAAGCCAGCTGATTGCCGTCGTTGCGCTAAAAGTTGCGCTAAAAAATGAGAAAGCCGGGATATCCCGGCTTTATTGTTGAATAGCTCCAAAAGAAAGCTACTGATAGTTAATCTTTATAATCACATCTTTGCTAAAAGGGCCATCCTTGACTGAGACGGAGGGATTTTGGGTCAGCTCAGCAATATAGTTATGCGTGACGGTTGATGGTCGTCCCGGAATATAGGTAGCGAATGGCATATATTGGTTGAATATAACGTTAGTACTAGCCGTGCTATCATAGATATTCAATAGAAAGCCATTATTCATATCCAAATGAGTAATATCGTATAGGGTATCATTAGTATAGAAGCTGGTCGTGATATCGAATTGTTCAGTACAGCCTGCCGCCTGATCCCGGATGGTGGAGAGGCTGAACGTTTTTTTCAGCGCTGGCATGTCGGTTTTATAAGCATGAATGACGCCAAAATCCACTGTCTGACTTTCAGGGAAAAGCTTAACGGAAGCTGTACAGGTCAAAAACCGCACGTTATCTAATCCAGTAATATAATAACGTAAATTTTTGGCATCACTGAGCAGGTTTGCTCCCCCTTCGCCATCAAATTGCAGTACGTTAATGTCACCAAAATTATAGACTGTTGAGCTATCGGGAGGAATCGCTTTAACTTTAATATACAGGCGGAAGCGGGCGTTAAAGGATACATTTTTTTGCAGTACCGAACCATTACATACCGGGTCATGATAGATATTTGGCAGCGGTTTCTGATCTATTCTATCCAGACAGGCGCCTGTCTTGATGCCTTGATTAATGCCTTCGTAATCGACACCATCGTATGTTACGCCAAAAGTAAAATAAGGATTATTGAGTACCTCACTGCTATTAAACGCCGAGAGTTTTATCCAGGCATAAAGCTCTTCCGTTGGGGCAGCGCGACTCCAGTGCGAGGCTTTATCGCAGTACACGGTAATATTAATGTCGGAACTTTCCCAAATTTTCTTGCCAGGCGTAATGTCGTTAGGAATGGTAAAGGAAGGAAGTGTAGCAATGTAAGAAAGCGCTCCTCCTTCGTTATTTTGATAGCAATTTACTGCCCATGATGGCACAGAAAACAGGCTGATTAATAACGTTAAAAAACTTAGTAGTCTTTTCATTATTATCCCTTTTTCACCGGTTCAGACTGACAGACCACTTGTACAGAATTACAGCTGACTTTAAACATATTCAGGCCGCCGTAATCGCCAATAAAGCCTACCTGGAAATTAGCCGGCAGGTCTTTAATCTCCTGAGACGCCAGGCCAAACGGTTCAGCCATCATGCTGGATGTTTTTGGCAGCAGCGTTTTGCCATTCGTGCCAATATAACCCACGGTGATAAAGTAGGGGGAGTTGTTCTTTAACGTTAACCCGCTGGCCGTTCGGCTAATATCGAATTTACCGGTCAGATTCACCTGCCCGTTCTTCACTTCGACTGCCTTTGGTCGCCAGAAAATTTTAATGCGGCTCTGCATGGCAATTTGCATGACGTTTTTCTGTTCCGAGCGCGGCGGAATTTCGCGCACGTTGAAATAAAACAGCGATTCCCTGTCCGCCGGAAGCTGCGTCAACGTTGGCTGAGGAATCAGGCGAACCTGTACTTGCTCACCCGCCTCGAGGCGCACCATTGGCGGAACAGCAGTAATATAGTTTCGGGATTTTTTATTATCCTTATCCTCAATCCATGATTGGGCAAGGAAAGGGGCCGTTGTGCTCTGGTTGGTCAAGCGCACGGAGACGCTCTTATCCGACTGGTTAAGAATAATGCGGGTTCTGTCGGGCGACACGGCGGCATTTACCGCAAAGCTGGTACTCAACAGACAGAATAGTCCTTTCGCAAATGTCTTAATTTTCATCATCATTCATCCTGAATTAATGTGCGGGCTTACATGGTAAAATAATGGCCTGACCATCGAGGTTGCTATGGTTAGGCGGTGTCAAATCACACACGTTGTCGTTCCATTTTAGCGTCAGGATGCTGTTTTCCTGTATTCCGCTCAGGTATACAAAGCCGTCATCAGCGACTAAACCTATATCGCGACCTGTTGCTTTGTCGGTTACGGTCACGCCCAGCGGTGGATAGCGTCCGTCTTCCAGGCGGATGACGCCGATGATCTGATAGCCTTTGGTCGCGCTCAGGGGCATATAGCCAATAGCGCCTTCGGTCAGCGTGGTGCGGATTACCGAGTTGGTTACATCCACGCCATCCGGCAGGTTGTTGTTGTTCACCATCACCATCGCCGTTGTGTAGTTACCCACTGACGGAACCACGGAAATACCAAACATATTGGTCATACTACGATGATTGTTTACCTCAACACCGGCTATTCCATCCGCATCCACCATGACGCGAGAACTGTTGCCAGTGTTGTAATCATGTAATGCCGCACCGTAACGGGTTGCCGTGAACGAGCCGTTCCAGCCAGCGCTGAGCGAGCGATAGCTGCTTGGCTTCACGCTACCGTTTACATTCAACCGGCCATAGGGTGAATAGTGCTGATAGTATCCGCGCATGGCCGCTTCGCCATCGCCAAACTCTTTATCTGTGCCTGAAACGGACATATTCCACGGGTTATTACGATCTGAACCATCGTACCAGGTTGCCGTTTGCGTCGTTGCGTCGTCGCCATAGCGCTGCAGGCTGTACATAATATTGCGATTATTTTCCAGCGGCAGGGTGAGTGAAAAGTAATATTGATTCTCTTCATCATCATTCCAGCGCACGCGGCTCATCGCCAATGAAGCTGAAATATTTTTAAACGCACCAATATCAAAGCTCCGGCTCAGAGAAAACGAGTAGTTCGTATTGGTTTCACTGTTCCAGTAGGTATTACGTGTGACACTCAGATAGGTATTTAGCTCCAGCGGCGCAACGAACTGATTAAAGGAGAGCACATAGCTCTCTTTCTCATTGGAGCTGGAGTCGGAGCCATCGCGCGAGCTGATATATTCGCTCATCGTGACGTACTCTTTATCTGAGAACCGGTAACCCGCGAAGGTTACCTGACTGTTTGTTTCTTCAAAACGTTTGGCATAGTTAGCGCGATAGCTGAAGCCGCGCTGTTTACCTTGATCGTCATTACGTAGATTAGCCTCGGCGCGGGTAATATCAAGGGAGAATGAGCCAAAACGGTTAAGGTTAAAGCCAACCCCACCGGTTGCCGCCTGATAGTCATCGGCGGTGACGATAGCGCCGCCGTAGAGAGAAACATCACTCAACCAGCCCCAGGAAGCCTCCCCGGTCCAGAAAAGGGGGTTATTCACATCATTGTGGGTCGTTGATGTGGGTTTACCCACTGAACTTTTATAACGTACCTGCCCTTTACGCGTCAGGTAAGGGATAGAGGCGGAACCAACCTGGAACGTACTTTTGCGTCCGTCTTCTTCCTCGATCGTTACATCCAGCTGCCCCTGCAAGGTTGTGCCCAGATCGGCGATGGTGAATGGCCCGGGGGAGACGGTCGTTTGATAGAGCGTGCGGCTGTTTTGCGTAACGGTGACTTTAGCGTTGGTCTGCGCGATGCCGCTTATTTGCGGCGCATAGCCGCGTAAATCCGGCGGCAGCATTTGTTCATCACTTTCCAGAGAGGCGCCGGTAAAGTGAAAAGTATCGTAGAGGCCTGAGCTCAGGTCGTACTGGCCCATCGTGAATTTTGACGCCAGGGACGGAATCGGGCGGAATAAATAGGTACGCGGCAGGCTGCTGCTGGTACCCGTTGATTTCCGCTCAGTAAACGATTGATCGTACTGATAATCGCTACGTAAGCGCCATGCACCGAGGTTGAAACCCAGTGTGCCATATGAGTTGACGCTCTGGTTGCTGTCGCCGTGGCTCGGCGTGTACTGGCTGGCGTAAAGGTTATAATCCAGCATAAGCCCCGCGATACCGTCGTCCCAGTACTCCGGCGGCGTCCAGTTTTTAGCCTGATATTTCATCCATGCCTGGGGTACGGTTAACGTCAGTACCATATTCGCTTTATCCAGACGAATAATCAGCTCTGGCTGATGGCTGAGATCGAGACAGCCTTTTTGATTCCACATTTGTAGCGGTTCAATAAACGCATCGGCAAAGCCGAACTCTGCCAGGCGCTCTTTAGTGAGGCAAAGCTGAGATCCGCTTTCGTTATCAGCTTTTATCCACTCCAGGTGATAGGCTTTTGGTAAGGTATTTTTGTTGATCTGTACGCGTGCTACATAGGTGCCGACAGGAATATAGCCTTTTTTTTCAAATTGCGAGAGATCGATGTTTTTCCTGTCCTCAGCATCAATCATATCGGTATTGAATTCTATTGCATAAAACGGCATTGATAGTGATGCGGTAAAACATACTGAGCAAAGGGTATGCTTTATTAAAAGGAATAACTTTCCTGGCATTAAACCGCTATGAATAATAGTGCGCATAAAATCCGTTTCTTTTAATAAAATAGACCAGGAAAGCCGGTGAATCCATCACCGGCTTGAATCGATAAAAATTAAGCGAAAGCGATAATTATTTATAAGCCAGGACGTAGTTTGCCTGAGCGTAAACATCACCCTCGGTTGCATTTTTACCTTTAGATTCCATGCGGGCGTGGAAGTCCAGGTTCTGAGTCGGGTTGGTATCGGTAAACACTACCGGCACTGCGGATCCCAGGGTTACGGTGTTGTAACCTGCGTCCATAATACGTACGCCAACGCCGGTAGCGCCGCCGTAGTTGCTTTCTTTGGTATTTACCATCAGGCTGGCGTCATTGCTGTCGACGTTGGCAGAAGTGAAGGTCACGTTCACTTTATCCGTTGTCGTTTTCACGCCTTTATCATCCGTTGTGCTCAGAATACAGTCGCGCAGTTTGATAGAGAAATCTGCAGGCTGAGAGTACTGGCCGCCGTTCAGTACGCTATCGGCAACCTGGCCGAGATCGACATCAATCTGAGAGCTTTCCGGTGTCACAGAGCAAGGGGCGGTAATAACGGTACCGGAGAAGGTGACAATACCGAGCAGCGTTTTTTTAAACATGGAATATAGTCCTTTATAGATGATCAATATTAAATATGAGGTTTACGACAACTGGTATGGGATTGGGTTTGCTTGAATTAATATTAATTCAACGCGTAAAAACTATCATGCTGCTCACTGTTACGCATGTTAATTGTAATTAAAGGTAACTCGCAGTTTTCCTTAATGTATGCATTTTAGTGCGCTTTTTTTAGGATATTTCGCAATGTAATATCTCTTTTGACGGTGGCTTTACCTGTATTGATTGTTGATGTGAATAAATTTCGTTTGATACCCGCAGAATTAACGTCAAATTAATGCCAAAGCAATGAGGGCGAATGCTGTGAAAAGGCTATTTACGCATGGTCTTAATTGACTAAAGGTTAAATTTAATACCTGTTCTCAATTCATCATTAATGATGAATTGATGTAATGAATTGACAAGTGAAATAATGGGGGCATTGACTCAGCCAATGCCCACCGTTTGCAAAACCACCAGGCTTAATCCCATCACTGACATCCCGCACAGCACGCCATAGCTCGGGTTGCTTTGTGGATCGAGCTCTTTCGCCAGCGGCATAAGCTCATCAACCGACAGCGCAATCATGATACCGGCAACCGCGGCCATAACGGCGCCCATCATCACCGGGGATATCGCGCTGCCCAGCACCAGCCAGGCCAGCACGCCGCCGAAGATTTCCGCCATGCCGGAAAGACCCGCCCAGAACACCGCTTTACTTCTGGAGCCCGTGGCGGCATATACCGGTCCGGCTACCGCCAGTCCTTCCGGGATGTTGTGTAGTGCAACGGCTAACGCGACCCCCATGCCCAGCTCGAGATTATTGCTGGCCGTCACGAAGGTCGCAATGCCCTCGGGGAAGTTATGCAGGCTGATGCCTAAGGTCAGCAAAATCGCCGTACGGCGCAGGTTGCGCGGGCGGGAAATGCCGGGAGACATCAGATCCTGCGGGTGGGCGTGAGGCAGCATGCGGTCAAGCGCAAAGTAGCCCAGAAGGCCGATAATAAACATGCCGTAGCCGAGCAGGGGGGACATGCCTTCGGTAGCCAGCGCGGCGGGCAGCATCTCCATCAACGAAATCAACAGCATGATCCCGGCGGCGAATCCCAGTGAGAACCCCAGTAAGCGATTCGAGGGTTTCTGCCCGATAACGCCGAAAATGGCGCCAATAAAGGTAGCGCTCCCTGCCAGCAGGGTCAAAATGACGGGTGAGGACAACATTCACCTCCTTATGAAAATGATTCTTATTAAGAGTATCGTGATCCATTGACGATCGCGAGCGCGCGGATTCACTCTTTACCGCCGCTTACATTCAAATTTTCTGACGATCATCATCATGCTTATCTGAGTTTATCCTCCATAGAAAGAGCGTAATGTAAATACATCAACTTTCTTAATAAAGGATATCACTATGTCCCGTACCCGCCTGCCCGCGCTGTTTTTAGGTCACGGTAGCCCGATGAACGTGCTGGAAGATAACATCTATACTCGCGCCTGGCGGCATCTGGGCGAGACGCTGGCGCGGCCTAAAGCCATTGTGGTGATCTCCGCGCACTGGTTCACTCGCGGTACAGGAGTGACCGCGATGGAGGCGCCGAAAACGATTCATGATTTTGGCGGTTTCCCTCAGGCGCTCTACGATACGCATTATCCGGCGCCGGGTTCGCCTGAGCTGGCCCAGCGTCTGGTCGAGCTGCTGGCGCCGGTGCCGGTGACGCTGGATAAAGAAGCCTGGGGCTTTGACCATGGTTCCTGGGGCGTGTTGATTAAAATGTATCCCGATGCCGATATTCCGATGGTACAGCTGAGTATTGATAGTACGAAGCCCGCGGCATGGCATTTCGAAATGGGGCGTAAGCTGGCTCAGCTGCGCGATGAGGGCATTATGCTGGTGGCAAGCGGCAACGTGGTGCATAACCTGCGTACCGCACGCTGGCACGGCGAAAATACACCTTATCCCTGGGCGGCGTCGTTTAATGACTACGTGAAGGCGAACCTGGACTGGAAAGGTCCCGTAGCGGAACATCCTCTGGTGAATTACCTGGCGCATGAAGGCGGATCGTTATCGAACCCGACGGCCGATCACTTTCTGCCGCTGTTGTACGTGCTGGGCGCCTGGGACGGTGAAGAGCCGATTACGATTCCGGTTGAAGGAATGGAAATGGGCTCCCTGAGCATGCTGTCGGTGGTCATTGGCGCCTGAAAATAGATAAACCCCGGCAGTAAACAATGCCGCCGGGGTTTGCTGTTACTCGACGAAAATGTGCGGATAAAAGCGCGACAGATCCTGAGTGATCAGCGCCCGGTCTTCGCGAATGCCAATTCCCGCCGGCTGGTCGTTAATCAGCCAACTGCCGATGAGCGTGTAGCTGTCGCCAAACTTCGGCAACGGATAGAACGCCTGGACGATGGTGCCCTCTTCACCGTACGGCCCTTCTACCGCCTCCAGCACTTTGCCATTCTCCACGATAGAGACGTTAGCGCCTTCGCGGGAGAAGATCGGCTTGATTACGTACTTTTCCAGCCCCGGGTGCGCATCTTCGCTGAAATAAGCGGCCAGCAGGTTCGGATGGTTGGGGAACATCTCCCACAGCAGCGGCAGCAGCGCTTTGTTGGAGATAATGCTCTTCCACGCCGGCTCCAGCCAGCGCACGCCGGCATCTTCCAGCTTGGTGGAGAACACCTCGCGCAGCATGTACTCCCATGGATAGAGCTTGAACAGATTACCAATCACCTGATCCTGCAGGTCGGTAAACTGGCCTTTTTCGCCGAGACCAATATCTTCGATGTAGAGGAACTCGGTCGCCACGCCCGCTTCTGCGGCGCAGTCCTGTAAATATTGCACGGTACCGCGGTCTTCAACGGTATCGCGACAGCAGGCCATATGCAGCAGCTGGAAGCCGAACTGCTCGCGCAGCTCGCCAAAGCGATCGATCAGCTTCTCCTGCAGGCTGTTGAACTGGTCGCTGCCCGCCGGCAGCTGACCGGCGTTAAGCTGATCTTCCATCCAGATCCACTGGAAGAATGCCGCTTCATAGAGAGACGTCGGCGTATCGGCGTTGTTCTCCAGCAGCTTCGGCTCACCCACGCCGTCCCACGCGAGATCGAGACGCGAATACAGCGAGGGCTGATGGGTTTTCCACGACTGGCGTACGAAGCCCCAGGTGTGTTTGGGGATGCGAAATTTGGCCATTAACTCATCGCTGGCGATGACTTTTTCCACCGCCTGCAGACACATCTGATGCAGCTCTGCGGTGACCTCTTCAAGCTTTTCAACCTGCGCCAGCGTCAGTTTGTAATAGGCTTCTTCGCTCCAGTATGGCTCGCCGTACATGGTGTGAAAGTTAAAGCCATATTCTGTCGCCTTTTCGCGCCAGTCCGGGCGCTCGGTAATGCTGATTCTTTCCATGTCGCTTAGCCGCCCATCGAGCGTGAAGAAGAGGAGCTTGCTGAGCTACGCTGCATGGTTGATTGCTTAGCGACCGAGTCGCCAAACCCGCCGCGCGTCACGGTGCTGGTGGTGGCTGGTTTTGGCGCCATCGCAGTTTTCGGCACGGTCATGGTACGGCCCGGCTGCGCTGCTCCGTAGCTCTTACCGCCCGCGTCGGTGTATTTACCATAGGCCGGGCTGGCCGGGTTTTTTGAGCTGAACAGCGGCTGCTGAGCGCCCATTCCGCCGCCCATCATCCGGCCCATCATGTAGCCCGCCATCAGCGGCATCCAGAAGCTGCCGCTGCTTTGCGCCTGGGCCTGGTTTTCCGGAGCCATGCCTGCCTGAGCCGGCGCCTGCTGGCACTGACCTTCACCGAATTCGGCGACGCAATCTTCACGAGAGGCGTATTTTGGCGCGGTACGTTCTGCTTCTTTGAGTGCGTTGTTGTAAGCGGTGGTGCACTCTGCGGATTTGCTCGGGTTAGCGGCAGAGCAGTCATCGGCGTTTTGATACAGAGAAACCGTTTCATCGCTTTGTTCACAGCCGGCGAGCATAAATACCGCCGTCACGGCGAGCGCAACGGGAGTTAAATGACGAGCGCTCCAGCTTTTGCGGAAGGAGGCGTGTTTAATATTTTTTGTCCGTTTCATGTTTGTCTTCCTGGACCCAGTGGTATGCGTTTTGTTAACGCTCAGGATAGAGGATGAGTGGTGGAAAATGAAGCGAATAGGGGCGGAAAGCGGGGGATCTTTACGTTGCCTTACGTTTAACGCTTCGCTTACCCGCGGGGTAAGCGAAGCGTGGAGTGCGCAAGCTTAATTACTGGCGGAACGGATTGCTGCCGCTGGTGCTGCGTGCGGAAGCCGGTTTTGCCGCGGCGGTGTTGCTGTAGCCGTCAGCGCTGGCATCCTGCTGCGGATTTTCCGGCGCGACGCTGTCAGGCGAGGTCGGAATCGCTTTACCCAGCGTGTTGTTCAGCGCAACCAGGTCCTGCTTGTTCAGCGTACCGAGCGCGGACTTGATGTTCAGCTCGTTAATCAGGTAGTTATAACGCGCGTTGGACAGCTGCTGTTTTGCGTTATACAGCGTGGTGGTCGCGTCCAGGACATCGACGATAGTACGCGTACCCACTGAATAACCGGCTTCCATGGCATCCAGTGAACTTTGGGCAGACACCACGGCCTGTTTGTAGGCATTGATGCTGCTGATGGACGCGTTCACGTTGTTAAAAGAGGAACGAACGGTCTGCACCACGCTACGATGCGCGCTTTCCAGCTGCTCGCTGGCGCCGACAAAGTTGTACTGCGCCTGTTTAACCTGGGAGTTCACCATCCCGCCCTGATACAGCGGCAGGGAGAAGTTCAGGCCGATTTGGTTCTGCCCGATATCTCTGTCCTGCGTGGTGTTTTTAGAACCACTGTAGCTGTTATTAGATACGCTACTGGACGCGTTTAAATTCAGGGTCGGCAGATGCCCATCCTGCGCCTGGCGAATTTGCTCGCGCGCCAGGTCCTGGCTGAGTCGGGCCTGCAGCAGCGACAGGTTGCGGTTTTCCGCTTCTTTCAACAGCGCGTTCACCGCCGATGGTTTAGTGGTTTTAAACCCATCAACGTTCAGCGAGGCCAGCTCCGGATAGTAGTTGCCGGTCACCTGACGCAGCCCTTCTACGGCGTTATCGAGGTCGTTGCGCGCGGTGACTTCATTCGCCAGCACGGCATCGTACTGCGAACGGGCGTTCTGTACGTCAGTAATCGCCACCAGGCCAACGTTAAAGCGCTGGGTGGTCTGATCTAACTGGCGGTAAATAGCCTGTTTCTGCGCTTCGGTATAGGAGAGCGTATCGATCGCGGCCAGCACTTTAAAATAGGCCGTCGCGGTGTTCAGAATCAGCGTTTGCTGATCCGTCTGATAGGTGACGTCCTGAATGCCGGCGTTCTTTTCCTGCAGCGTCAGCGCACGCCATTTCGACATATCAAACAGAACCTGCGTGAGCTGCAGCGATCCGCTGGTGACGTCGGAATTCTGGTCTTTAGCATCACGGAAGCCGCTGGTATAGGTATAATCTGCACCCAGACCGAGCTGTGGCAATAACGGGCTACGCGCTTCGTTGATCTTCTCGAATGCGGCATCACGATCGGCTGCTGATTTACGCAGATCAGGGTTGCTGACACGCGCCTGCTGATAAACCTGCAGCAGGTTTTCAGCCTGGCTCATGGCGCTGAAGCCAGTCAGGCCCAGGCCGATAAGGATGGGAAAGAGTTTCTTCATTTGCATTCCTTGTTGTGAAGCATTTAGCGCTACTCAAATTCTAAAAATAATCACTGATTGTATAGAGTCTGTTACCGTAAAAAGTTGGCGTTATGTGCCATGGGGCGGTAATTTGCACCAATCTAGCATACGAGCCGTAAAACGGTAGCCACACCGCCTATAAATTCATAACTTCATGTTCTACAGGATATCGAAATGAGCGACGTCAATCAGCAGGGGATTACCTTCTCTAAAAACGATGTAGAAATTATTGCACGCGAAACGCTTTATCGCGGTTTTTTTTCGCTCGATTTATATCGTTTTCGCCATCGCCTGTTCAACGGTGGGATGAGCGGCGAAGTGACCCGCGAAATTTTTGAGCGCGGCCACGCCGCAGTCTTGCTACCCTTTGACCCGGTACGCGATGAAGTTGTGCTCGTCGAGCAGATCCGTATTGCGGCGTATGATACCAGCGCGAGCCCGTGGCTGCTCGAAATGGTCGCCGGTATGATAGAAGAAGGCGAATCTCCTGAAGATGTCGCCCGTCGTGAAGCGGTGGAAGAGGCCGGGCTTATTGTTGGCCGGGTTAAACCGGTCCTGAGCTACCTGGCCAGCCCCGGCGGCACCAGCGAAAGGCTGTCTATTATGGTGGGTGAAGTCGATGCAACGACGGCAAAAGGAATTCATGGACTGGCCGACGAAAACGAGGATATTCGCGTTCATGTGGTGAGCCGGGAACAGGCTTACAGATGGGTGGAAGAGGGGAAAATCGACAACGCAGCCTCTGTCATCGCGCTGCAATGGCTGCAACTGCATTATCACAATTTACGAAACGAGTGGACAAAATGAAGCGTTATACGCCTGACTTTCCTGAAATGATGCGCCTGTGTGAAACCAACTTTGCCCAGCTGCGCCGCCTGTTGCCGCGAACGGATGCAGCGGGAGAAAAGGTGAGTTACCAGGTGGGCAACGCGCAATACCGATTAACCATCGTCGAATCGACCCGCTACACTACGTTAGTGGCGATTGAACAGACGGCGCCGTCGGTGAGCTACTGGAGTCTGCCGTCAATGACGGTACGGCTCTATCACGATGCAATGGTCGCTGAAGTGTGTTCAAGTCAGCAGATCTTTCGCTTTAAAGCGCGGTATGATTATCCTAATAAAAAGTTGCATCAACGCGACGAAAAGCATCAAATTAATCAGTTTCTGGCCGATTGGCTGCGATACTGTTTTGCACATGGAGCGATGGCGATTCCGGTTTGTTAGCGTCGTGAAACCTAAGGACACCATTTGGAAAGCCTGTTAAACCTACCTTTGGCTGGTGAGGCCAGAGTCAGGATATTACAAATTACCGATACTCACCTGTTTGCTGAAAAACATGAAACGCTGTTAGGTATCAATACCTGGGAAAGCTATCAGGCCGTACTGGATGCGATCCACGCCTCACAGCGAGAGTGCGACCTGATCGTTGCTACAGGCGATTTGGCGCAAGATCACTCTGCCGCGGCCTACCAGCATTTTGCTGAAGGCATCGCGAGTTTTACTGCACCCTGCGTCTGGCTACCGGGTAATCATGATTTTCAACCGGCAATGTACAGCACGCTGCAGGAATCCGGCATCTCTCCCGCTAAACGCGTATTGCTGGGCGACCACTGGCAAGTATTGCTGATGGATAGCCAGGTGTTCGGCGTGCCGCACGGCGAGCTGAGCGATTTCCAGCTGGAATGGCTTGAGCAGAAGCTGACCGAAGTTCCGCAGCGCTATACGCTGCTGCTGTTGCACCATCATCCCATGCCGTCAGGCTGTAGCTGGCTGGATCAGCATAGCCTGCGCAATGCCGGGGCGCTTGATTGCGCGCTGGCCGCTTTTCCTCGCGTTAAGCATCTGCTCTGCGGCCATATTCACCAGGAGCTGGACCTTGACTGGAACGGACGGCGCATGATGGCCACGCCATCCACCTGCGTGCAGTTTAAGCCGCACTGCGCGAACTTCACGCTCGATACCGTCTCCCCAGGCTGGCGCTGGCTGGAACTGCATCCTGACGGCACATTGACCACTGAAGTTTGCCGCCTCGAAGGCGTGAAATTTCACCCGGATATCGCTTCAGAAGGATACTGATGTCTACGCTTCTCTATCTGCATGGTTTTAACAGCTCGCCTCGGTCGGCAAAAGCGACTGCGCTGAAAGCGTGGCTGGCGCAGACCTATCCTGACATCTCGATGGTGATACCGGAGCTCCCGGTTTATCCCGCGCAGGCGGCTGAGCATCTGGAGTCTATCGTGCTGGAGCATGGCGGTGAACCGCTGGGCGTTGTCGGGTCGTCGCTGGGGGGATATTACGCGACCTGGCTATCGCAGTGCTTTATGCTGCCCGCCGTGGTAGTGAACCCCGCGGTGCGCCCGTTTGAGCTGTTGAACAATTTCCTTGGCCCCAATGAGAATCCATACACGGGGCAGCAATATGTGCTAGAGTCTCGCCATATTTACGATCTCAAGGTCATGCAAATTGACCCGCTGGAAGCGCCGGATTTAATCTGGTTATTGCAGCAAACGGGTGATGAAGTGCTTGATTACCGCCAGGCCGTGGATTATTTCGCCTCCTGCCGACAAACGGTAGAGGAGGGCGGTAATCACGCATTTGTTGGCTTTGAAGATCATTTCACTCAGATTATCGATTTTCTGGGCCTGCGCTGAGCGGTTCGGAACGACCTACGAATACACACCATGACGCAATCTTCATATAACGCTGATGCCATTGAGGTACTCACCGGGCTAGAGCCGGTTCGCCGCCGTCCGGGAATGTACACTGATACCACACGTCCAAACCATCTTGGTCAGGAAGTTATTGATAACAGCGTGGATGAGGCCCTGGCCGGTCACGCGAAACGCGTGGAGGTGATTCTCCATGCCGATCAGTCGCTGGAAGTCATCGACGATGGACGCGGAATGCCGGTGGATATCCACCCTGAAGAGGGGGTTCCGGCAGTTGAACTGATTCTTTGCCGCCTGCACGCCGGGGGGAAGTTCTCCAATAAGAACTACCAGTTCTCCGGCGGCCTGCACGGCGTAGGGATTTCGGTGGTCAACGCCTTATCGAAACGCGTTGAGGTGAACGTGCGCCGCGACGGCCAGGTCTACAGTATCGCGTTTGAAAACGGCGATAAAGTAGAAGATCTCCACGTGACGGGTACCTGCGGTAAGCGCAATACCGGTACCAGCGTGCACTTCTGGCCGGACGAAAGCTTTTTCGATAGCCCGCGTTTTTCCGTCTCGCGCCTTTCTCATTTATTAAAGGCCAAGGCCGTTCTCTGCCCGGGCGTAGAGATTGTTTTCCGCGATCTGGTTAACGACAGCGAACAGCGCTGGTGCTACGCCGATGGTCTGACCGACTATCTTAGCGAAGCGGTTAACGGCCTGCCGCTGCTGCCGGAAAAACCGTTCGTCGGCACCTTCTCCGGCGATACCGAAGCGGTTGACTGGGCGCTGCTGTGGCTGCCGGAAGGCGGTGAACTGCTGACCGAAAGCTACGTCAATCTGATCCCGACGATGCAGGGCGGTACCCACGTTAACGGCCTGCGCCAGGGGCTGCTGGACGCCATGCGCGAGTTCTGCGAATACCGCAATATTCTGCCGCGCGGCGTGAAGCTGTCGGCGGAAGATATCTGGGAGCGCTGCGCCTACGTCCTGTCTGTGAAGATGCAGGACCCGCAGTTTGCCGGGCAAACGAAAGAGCGCCTCTCTTCCCGTCAGTGCGCCGCGTTTGTTTCCGGGGTGGTCAAAGACGCCTTCAGCCTGTGGCTGAACCAGAACGTTCAGTCGGCAGAGCTGCTGGCGGAAATGGCGATCTCCAGCGCCCAGCGTCGCCTGCGCGCGGCGAAGAAAGTGGTGCGTAAAAAGCTGACCAGCGGTCCGGCGCTGCCCGGTAAGCTGGCGGACTGTACCGCCCAGGATTTGAACCGAACCGAACTGTTCCTTGTGGAAGGGGATTCGGCGGGCGGATCGGCCAAGCAGGCGCGCGATCGCGAGTATCAGGCGATCATGCCGCTGAAAGGTAAAATCCTGAACACCTGGGAAGTCTCTTCCGATGAGGTGCTGGCTTCTCAGGAAGTGCATGATATTTCCGTCGCTATCGGTATCGATCCGGATAGCGACGACCTGAGCCAGCTGCGCTACGGCAAGATTTGTATTCTGGCGGATGCCGACTCCGACGGCCTGCACATCGCGACGCTGCTGTGCGCGCTGTTCGTCAGGCACTTCCGCACGCTGGTTAAGCAGGGTCACGTCTACGTGGCGCTGCCGCCCCTGTACCGTATCGACCTCGGCAAAGAGGTGTATTACGCGCTTACAGAAGAAGAGAAAACCGGCGTGCTGGAGCAGCTTAAGCGCAAGAAAGGCAAGCCGAACGTGCAGCGCTTTAAAGGGCTGGGCGAGATGAACCCGATGCAGCTGCGCGAGACCACGCTGGATCCGAATACCCGCCGTCTGGTACAGCTGATTATCAACGATGAAGACGAGCAGCAGACGACCGCCATGATGGATATGCTGTTAGCGAAGAAGCGTTCTGAAGATCGGCGTAACTGGCTGCAGGAGAAGGGCGATCTGGCGGAGCTGGACGGATAATAAAAAATCGGCCGGGAAACCGGCCGATGTCGTTTGCTTGCTTAAATACCCGCTTCAAGAATACGAATATTCATTTCCAGTACGTCGCCTTTCACGGCTTCGCCGTAGGCTTTCATGTGCGGCGTCTGCAGGTGCGCTTCAAGATGCGCGACGCTTTCCCACTGCTCGACCATCACGATGGAATCCGGTGAAGTAGTCTGAAAACTGACGCCAGCGGCGTGATCCACCAGCGGCGCATAGCCGTGGCAGCCTTCTTCCTGGAGAACGGTCGGGGTAATTTTTGCGAACTGATCCAGCACCGCCTGACGATGGTGTTGGCCCGGACGAGTGCGAATTTCAGCGATCACTGTCAACATGGTTAACTCAACTCCTTCTGTATATTCTCATCATACTTCAAGCCGCCGCTAAAATGAGCCGCGCTTGTCGTCTTTTCATAACTCACTACAGTTAACCAAAAATTTCCGCCAGATGCTTGCGATATTCTGCCGTATAACGCGGAACATCGGGCATTTTGATCACATCGTTGGCGATGAAGGTGGGCAGGGCGCTCATCCCAAGGAACTGGTTGGCCTTATGGAATGGCAGGTACACCCCGTCGACGCCAACGCCGTGGAAGAACTGATCTTTCTCGGTGAACGCTTCCATCGGCGCGTTCCAGGTCAGGGACAGCATATATTTTTTCCCCTGAATCAGGCCGCCGGAACCATATTTCTTACTGGCGTCGGAGCGGGTGCGGCCATCGCTGGCATACAGCGCGCCGTGACCTTCGGTAAAGACATCATCAATGTACTTTTTCACCGTCCACGGTGCGCCCATCCACCAGCCCGGCATCTGCCAGATAACCACGTCTGCCCAGAGAAAATTCTGCACTTCTTCTTTGATGTCGTAGTCGCTCTCGGCGCGGACGACCTTAACATCATGCCCGGCGTCGCGCAGATAACCATCCGCGACCTCGGTCAGGGTGTCGTTCAGCTGGCCGTTAGAGTGGGCGAATTTTTTCGCACCGTTAATAATCAGGATGTTGCTCATTTTTTATCCTCAACTTTTCAATTTTGAGGCTAATTTTACCCCGCAGGGCAGAGCGGTAAAATGAGCAAAATGTGCAAAGTCTTTTGCTTTTTTAGCAATAATGCCGCTACCAGCGAATGCGCGCCTCGAATCCGCCGTCCCGGGCGTTGTCGAAGCTGGCCGTCATCCCGTGCAGCGCGGCGATGCGTTTGACGATGGAGAGCCCAAGGCCGCTGCCGGGCTGTTCCTGGCCGGGAGGGCGATAAAAGCGCTCGCCGATGCGCGTCAGGGCCTCGGCGCTGATGCCCGGGCCGTTATCGCGTACGCGAAATTCACCCGCATCAAGGATGATGTCGACCTGGCTTCCGGCGGCGCTATAGCGCACGGCGTTATCCAGAAGATTGCGCACCAGCAGGCTCAGCAGCAGCGGCTGGCCGGTGCGCGTGATGTTTTTCGCGTTCAGGTGCAGGCGTAGCTCAACGCCGGCCTGCTGGGCGGGGTGGTACATCTCCATGACCGCCGACTGCAGCAGTTCATCAAGGGCGATAGTCTGGAGATCGTCCAGCTGCGCCAGCGAATCCAGACGCGACAGGGTGAGCAGCTGGTCGACCAGGCGAGTGGCGCGATCGATCCCCTGGTGAAGCTGCGCCAGCGCTTTATCCAGCCCTTGCGGATCGTCCGTTGAGAGCTGAGCCACTTCGGTCTGCACCTTCAGCGCCGCCAGCGGGCTGCGCAGCTCGTGGGCGGCATCGGACGTGAAGCGACGCTCGCGGATCATGGTGTCATGCGTCCGGGTAAAGAGCTGATTTAGCGCGTCGACCAGCGGGCGAACTTCGCTGGGCACGTTCTCGCTATTTAGCGTTTCGGCGGAGTCCGGCGCCCGGGCGCGCAGCGTGGTGGCCAGCTTTTTCAGCGGCGCCAGCTCCCGGCTCAACAGCACGATGAGCAGCAAAAACATCAGCGGCAGCGCAACCAGCCAGGGCGTAAGCTGGGAGGTGACGATATCCAGCGCCATCTCGCGGCGATAATCCCACTCCTGACCGACGGCGATACGATGGCGACCGTCGCGGGTGGTAAGCCACAGGAAGCGCCACTCGTCATCGTCGCCGCGCAGGTAGCCATCGCTGAACCCCTCCCGATGGTTACCCCACGGGATATCCTGGCCATTTTCGCCATCGTTAAGCACCATTTTGCCATCGGCGGTAAAGATAGCGAAAGCCAGCGCATCGTCATCGAGATGGCCATGTTTGACCTTTTTCTGCTCCCGTACCTGCGGAGCGAGGGTATGGAGTTCGTCAACATTCATCGCGCTCAGGCGGCGGGCGAACAGCAGCTGCTGGGTATCGAACAGCTTATCCAGTTTGTCGGCGGTTTGTTGCCAGGCCACAAGGCTGGCAATGCCCCAGGCGGCGCTGGTCAGCAGCAGAAAAAGCAGCGTCAGGCGGACGCGCAGGCTCAGTCTACCCAGTCGTTTCATGCATCCCCCAGGGTATAGCCGATGCCGTGCACGGTGCGAATGAAGCCGCTGCCGAGCTTACGGCGCAGATGATGGACGTGCACTTCTACCGCGTTACTGGAGACATCGTCATCCCAGCTATAGAGCTTTTCCTCAATCAGCTTACGCGGCAGCACGCGTCCGGCGTTGCGCATCAGGAGTTCCAGCAGAGCAAACTCCTTTGGCTTGAGCGGCAGGCTCTCGCCGTTTAGCGTGGTCGTGAGTCGGCCTGGATCGAGAACAACATTGCCGTGCCGCAGCTCGCTGCTGCTGTGGCCGTGGGCGCGACGCATCAGCGCTTCCAGACGCGCGGCGACTTCAACCAGTGCGAAAGGTTTGCAGAGGTAGTCATCGGCGCCGAGACGTAACCCTTCAACGCGCTGGCTGAGCGCGTCGCGGGCGGTGAGGATCAGTACCGGTTCGTGGCGGCCTTTGTCGCGCCATTCGCGCAGAATATCCAGCCCATCGATGCCGGGCAGGGTCAGGTCCAGAATAATGGCGTCGTAAGGGGCGTGGTACAGCGCGGCTTTGCCCTCTTCGCCGCGGGTAAACCAGTCGACGCTGAAGCCCAGCTTGGTCAGTCCGGTTTTAAGGCCGTCGCCGATCAGTTTGTCGTCTTCCACCAGTAAAATGCGCATTTTCTGCTCCTGTGTCCCTCGGATATTCCCGCAGTAAAGCGCGTTGCGGCGCGTACTGTACAGGAATAAAATTTATTTTTTCCGCTTAAGAAGTCGTTAAGTTTTGCCCGGTGTAATAGTGACGATATAAACACAAAGGGAGAACACATCATGAAGAAAATCGCCGCAATGACCGCTATCATCGCCTTAGTTTCCATGCCGGTACTGGCCGCCGGGCAGGGCGGATTTTCCGGACCCGGCTCGACGCAAACCAGCCAGACGACCACGCAAAACGGCGGGTTCATTGGCCCGAACGGGAGCGTAACGACGGTTGCGAATGCGAAAAGCCTGCGTGACGATACCTGGGTGACCCTGCGCGGTAAAATCGTGGAGCGTATTTCCGACGACCTGTATAAATTCCAGGACAGCTCCGGCACCGTGAACGTCGATATCGATCACAAGCGCTGGAACGGCGTGACCGTGACCCCGCAGGATACGGTAGAGATTCAGGGTGAAGTGGATAAAGACTGGAACTCAGTGGAAATCGACGTAAAGCAGATTCGTAAAATCACGCCATAATTTTCTTATCATCTTAAGCAAGATCGGTCAGGAACCGCACTCCTCGCTCTGTCAGAGTATGTTTCCGGGAGGATGCGATGAACGATACTCAGGTAAGCCCGGCCTTTGCCGGGCGTTTTCAGCAAGTGTGCTTGTACATTGAACGCCATCTGGACACGCCGCTGTCGCTGGAGACGCTTAGTGCGATAGCCCACAGCTCGCCGTATCATTTTCACCGGCAATTCAGCGCCTATAGCGGGGTACCGCTCTATCGCTATATCCAGTGGCTACGTCTGCGTCGCGCCTGTTGGCGACTGGCGTTTAATCCACAGGAAAAGATTATCGATATTGCCCTTGATGCGGGGTTCCAGAATCCTGAGTCGTTCAGCCGTGCCTTCCGCAGCGCTTTCGCGCAAAGCCCCAGCCAGTTCCGTCAACAGCCGGACTGGCTGGAATGGCATCGACGCGTGCCGAAACATACGCTACAGGAGCAACACCCGATGGATGTTAAAATAATCCAGCTACCTACCACTCAGATCGCGAGGCTGCGGCATCGCGGCAACCCTGATTTAGTCAATGAGACCGCCGCGAAGTTTATCGCCTGGCGCAAGGTGAGCGGTCTGTCCCCGGTCGCCAGCTGCGCAACCTGGGGAATCTCCTGGGACGACCCCGCGGCCACGCCGGCTGACGATTTTCGTTTCGATATTGGCGGTACGGTCAGCCAGCCGGTGCCGGAAAACAGCTTCGGCGTGGTGAATGGCGAGATCCCCGGCGGACGTTGCGCAGTGGTGCGTCATCACGGCTCTCTGGACACGCTCGCGCAGAGCATCTGGTTTCTTTATCGCGACTGGCTGCCCGCATCGGGAGAGTCGCTGCGCGATTTCCCTGTTTTCTTTCGCTACCTCACTTTCGTGCATGAAGTCGGTGAGCATGAGCTGCAGACGGACGTTTATCTTCCGCTGAAATGAAGGATGTCCACTGAATTCCTCAACCAGCCTAACGCCCTGTGACTCAGGGCGTCAGATAGGGTATTATCGCCGGTAGTTTTGCCGTCCGAACGGCCGGTACGCAGATTGAGGATTCACGATTAATGAGCGATATGGCAGAGCGCCTTGCGCTGCATGAATTTACGGAAAACGCCTACCTGAACTACTCCATGTACGTCATCATGGACAGGGCGCTGCCGTTTATTGGCGATGGCCTGAAGCCGGTCCAGCGTCGCATCGTCTATGCGATGTCTGAGCTGGGTCTCAACGCCAGCGCCAAGTTCAAAAAGTCCGCCCGCACCGTCGGCGACGTGCTGGGTAAATACCATCCGCACGGCGATAGAGCCTGCTATGAAGCCATGGTGCTGATGGCGCAACCCTTCTCTTACCGCTATCCGCTTGTTGACGGTCAGGGGAACTGGGGGGCACCGGACGATCCTAAATCCTTCGCCGCGATGCGTTATACCGAATCCCGTTTGTCGAAGTATGCTGAACTGCTGCTGAGCGAACTGGGGCAGGGCACCGTTGACTGGGTACCGAACTTCGACGGCACTTTGCAGGAGCCGAAGATGCTGCCTGCGCGCTTGCCTAATATTCTGCTCAACGGCACTACCGGCATTGCCGTCGGCATGGCGACGGATATTCCGCCGCACAACCTGCGTGAAGTCGCTCAGGCGGCCATTACCCTGATTGAAAAACCGCAGACCTCGCTGGACGATCTGCTGGATATCGTACAGGGGCCGGATTACCCGACCGAAGCGGAAATCATCACCCCCCGCGCCGAGATCCGCAAAATCTACCAGAATGGCCGCGGTTCGGTGCGGATGCGCGCGGTGTGGGCGAAAGAAGACGGCGCGGTGGTGATCAGCGCGCTGCCGCATCAGGTTTCCGGCGCCCGCGTGCTCGAGCAGATCGCCGCCCAGATGCGCAACAAAAAGCTGCCGATGGTGGATGACCTGCGCGACGAATCGGATCACGAAAACCCGACTCGCCTGGTGATCGTCCCGCGCTCTAACCGCGTGGATATGGAGCAGGTGATGAACCACCTGTTCGCGACGACCGATCTGGAAAAGAGCTATCGTATCAACCTGAATATGATCGGGCTCGATAACCGTCCGGCGGTAAAAAATCTGCTGGAAATCCTCTCGGAATGGCTGACTTTCCGCCGCGATACCGTGCGCCGTCGTCTCAGCTACCGTCTGGAAAAAGTCCTTAAGCGCCTGCATATCCTGGAAGGTTTGCTGGTGGCGTTTCTGAATATCGATGAAGTTATCGAAATTATCCGTCACGAAGATGAGCCTAAGCCGGCCCTGATGTCGCGCTTTGGCATCAGCGAAACCCAGGCGGAAGCGATTCTGGAATTAAAACTGCGCCATCTCGCCCGGCTGGAAGAGATGAAGATTCGCGGTGAGCAGAACGAGCTGGAAAAAGAGCGCGACCATCTGCAGGCCATTCTGGCTTCTGAACGCAAAATGAATAACCTGCTGAAGAAAGAGCTGCAGGCCGACGCCGACGCCTTTGGCGACGATCGCCGTTCGCCGCTGCGCGAGCGTGAAGAAGCGAAAGCGATGAGCGAGCACGATATGCTGCCGTCCGAGCCGGTCACCATCGTTCTGTCGCAGAGCGGCTGGGTGCGCAGCGCCAAAGGCCACGATATCGACGCGCCGGGGCTGAACTATAAAGCGGGCGACAGTTTTAAAGCCGCAGTGAAAGGGAAGAGCAATCAGCCGGTGGTCTTTATTGACACCACCGGGCGTAGCTACGCGATTGACCCGATCACCCTGCCGTCCGCACGCGGACAGGGCGAGCCGCTCACCGGTAAGCTGACGCTGCCGCCGGGGGCGACGGTAGAACATATGCTGATGGAGGCCGATGACCAAAAACTGCTGCTGGCTTCCGACGCAGGATACGGGTTTATTTGTACTTTCAACGATCTGGTCGCGCGCAATCGTGCCGGTAAGACGTTGATTAGCCTTCCGGATAACGCGCACGTAATGCCGCCGCTGGTGATTGAGGATGAGTCCGATATGCTGCTGGCCATTACCGCAGCCGGCCGCATGCTGATGTTCCCGGTGAGCGACCTGCCGCAGCTGTCGAAAGGCAAAGGTAACAAGATCATCAGTATTCCGTCGGCGGAAGCGGCTGCGGGCCAGGATGGCCTGGCGCACCTGTTCGTTCTGCCGCCGCAAAGTACGCTGACGATTCACGTCGGCAAACGGAAAATCAAACTACGCCCGGAAGAGCTGCAAAAAGTCACCGGCGAGCGCGGCCGCCGCGGCTCTCTGATGCGCGGACTACAGAAAATTGACCGGGTGGAGATTGATTCACCGCGTCGCGCCTCCGCGGGCGATAGCGAAGAGTAGGAACATCCTCCCCCGCGGTTCGGCGGGGGAGGTTAATATTTACCGCAAAATCGTTGTTTATTCAGGCATTGCGATGAACAATATCCGCCAGCGTCATTCGAGATGCGCAACGCGCTTTGCAATGATGCCCGATGCCTGCAATCTGCGAAACAGCGAGTATAATTCTAAGCGGTTTGGGTTTCAGAGGTAGCTATGCTATTTATTTTTCGACTAATTATCGTTGTCATCTATTGTATTCTGGTCTGCATCTTCGGCTGTATTTATTGTCTGTTCAGCCCGCGTAACCCTAAGCACGTCGCCACCTTCGGCCACCTGTTTGGCAAACTGTCGCCGGTCTTCGGCCTGAAAGTCGAGCTGCGCAAGCCAGCCGACGCGGAAAGCTACGGCAACGCTATCTATATCGCTAACCACCAGAATAACTATGATATGGTGACGGCATCAAATATCGTGCAGCCGCCGACCGTGACCGTGGGTAAAAAGAGCCTGGCGTGGATCCCCTTTTTCGGCCAGCTCTACTGGCTGACGGGGAACCTGCTGATCGATCGCAATAACCGGGCAAAGGCGCATGGCACTATTGCCGAAGTCGTGAACGCATTTAAAAAGCGCAATATCTCTTTTTGGATGTTTCCGGAAGGGACCCGCAGCCGCGGCCGCGGTTTGCTGCCTTTTAAAACCGGCGCTTTTCATGCTGCTGTCGCGGCTGGCGTGCCCATTATTCCGGTGTGCGTGTCTAATACATCGAATAAAATTAATCTCAATCGCCTGAATAACGGTCTGGTGATTGTAGAAATGCTGCCGCCGGTAGATACCAGCCAGTATGGAAAAGAGGGCGTTCGCGCGCTGGCCACGCACTGCCGCGAGCTGATGTCCGCGAAAATCGCTGAGCTGGATAAAGAAGTTGCCGAACGCGAAGCGGCCGCAAAGAAATAACACAGGAAACGCCGCAAACAGCGCGCGGATTGCTGGCGGGAAACGAATTCCCTTATTAATTAGTCAGTATTTCATGGAGTTAATATGTCACTCAGTCGGCGTCAGTTCATTAAGGCTTCAGGCGTAGCGCTGTGCGCGGGCGCCGCGCCGCTGAAGGCACAGGCCGCTGGCCAGCAGCCTGCGCTGCCGATCCCCCCTCTGCTGGAGTCCCGCCGCGGGCAGCCGCTATTCTTGACGCTACAGCGCGCGCACTGGTCGTTTACGCCCGGTACCCGCGCCTCGGTGTGGGGGATTAACGGTCGCTATATGGGGCCAACCATTCGCGTCTGGAACGGCGACGATGTCAAGCTGATCTACAGCAACCGCCTGACGGAAAACGTGGCGATGACTATCCGTGGTCTGCAGGTCCCCGGTCCGCTGATCGGCGGCGCCGCGCGCATGATGTCCGCTAACGCCGACTGGGCGCCGGTACTGCCAATCCGCCAAAGCGCGGCGACCCTGTGGTATCAGGCCAACACCCCAAACCATATGGCAAAACAGGTCTATAACGGCCTGGCCGGCATGTGGCTGGTGGAAGATGATGTCAGTAAGAATCTGCCGATCCCCAATCACTACGGCGTGGATGATTTTCCGGTGATTATTCAGGACAAGCGTCTGGATAACTTCGGTACGCCTGAATACAGCGAGCCCGGTAGCGGTGGTTTCGTGGGCGATACGCTGCTGGTGAACGGCGTACAGGGGCCTTTCGTTGAGGTGTCGCGCGGCTGGGTGCGCCTGCGCCTGCTGAATGCGTCCAACTCCCGTCGCTATCAGCTGCAGATGAGCGATGGCCGATTGCTGCACGTGATTTCCGGTGACCAGGGGCTCCTGCCCGCGCCGGTTTCGCTGAAGCAGCTGTCGCTGGCGCCGGGAGAGCGTCGAGAAATTCTGGTCGATATGACCAACGGCGATGAAGTGTCGATCACCTGCGGGGAAGCGGCAAGCATCGTCGATCGTATTCGCGGCTTCTTCGAGCCGTCGAGCATTCTGATCTCCACGCTGATTCTGACATTGCGCCCGACGGGCCTGCTGCCGCTGGTGACCGATAGTCTGCCCGTGCGTTTGCTGCCGACGGAAATTCTGGCCGGCGCGGCGATTCGCAGCCGTGAGATCACCCTTGGCGACGATCCGGGGATCAACGGTCAGCTGTGGGATCCGCAGCGTATCGATATTACGGCGCAGCAGGGCACCTGGGAGCGCTGGATTGTGCGCGCCGACCGGCCGCAGTCGTTCCATATTGAAGGCGTCATGTTCCAGGTGCGTAACGTCAACGGCTCCGCGCCGTTCCCGGAAGATCGCGGCTGGAAGGATACCGTCTGGATCGACGGCCAGGTTGAACTGTTGGTCTATTACAATCAGCCCTCCTGGCCGCACTTCCCGTTCCAGTATTTAAGCCAGACGCTGGAGCTTGCCGACCGGGGCTCCATTGGCCAGATTCTGGTGAATCCGGCGCCGTAATTTATTCTGTCCCGGTTCCATGCGGCCGGGATTGGAAAAACCTCCTTCATTTCTTCCATCGTTCCGGCTTATAATCGCCGCCCTTTTTGATTATTTTTTTATCATTTCCCCGGAAGCAATATGAGCGCAATATCCCTGATCCAACCGGATCGTGACCTTTTCTCCTGGCCGCAGTACTGGGCCGCCTGCTTTGGCCCCGCGCCGTTCTTGCCGATGTCGCGAGAAGAGATGGATCAACTTGGCTGGGATAGCTGCGACATCATTCTGGTTACCGGCGATGCCTATGTCGATCACCCGAGCTTCGGCATGGCGATTTGCGGACGCATGCTGGAAGCGCAGGGATTTCGCGTGGGGATTATTTCCCAGCCGGACTGGAATAATAAAAACGATTTTATGCGCCTGGGTAAACCGAATCTGTTCTTCGGCGTCACCGCCGGCAACATGGATTCGATGATCAACCGCTACACCGCCGACCGCAAGCTGCGTCATGACGATGCCTACACGGCGGGTAACGTTGCCGGTAAACGCCCGGATCGCGCCACGCTGGTCTATACCCAGCGCTGTAAAGAAGCCTGGAAAGATGTCCCGGTGATCCTCGGCGGTATCGAAGCCAGCCTGCGCCGTACCGCGCACTACGACTACTGGTCTGATACCGTGCGTCGCTCGGTTCTGGTGGACTCCAAAGCCGATATGCTGATGTTCGGCAACGGCGAGCGTCCGCTGGTGGAAGTGGCGCACCGTCTGGCCGCCGGCGAGCCCATCGGGCAAATTCGTGACGTACGCAACACCGCCATCATGGTGAAAGAGGCGCTGCCGGGCTGGAGCGGAGTGGATTCCACGCGTCTGGATACGCCGGGGAAAATCGACCCGATTCCGCATCCGTACGGTGAAGATTTGCCGTGCGCGGATAACAAAACCGTCGCACCGCCAAAACAGGAAGCGAAGCGCGTTACCGTGCAGCCCCCGCGTCCGAAGCCGTGGGAGAAGACCTACGTCCTGCTGCCTTCCTTTGAGAAGGTGAAAGGCGACAAGGTTCTCTACGCGCACGCGTCGCGTATTCTGCACCATGAAACCAATCCCGGCTGCGCCCGCGCGCTGATGCAGAAGCACGGCGAGCGCTATATCTGGGTTAACCCGCCCGCAATCCCGCTCTCCACCGAAGAGATGGATAGCGTGTTTGCCCTGCCGTATAAGCGCGTTCCGCATCCCTCATACGGCGATGCCCGCATTCCGGCCTACGAGATGATCCGCTTCTCGATTAACATTATGCGCGGCTGTTTTGGCGGCTGTTCCTTCTGCTCAATTACCGAGCATGAGGGGCGTATCATTCAGAGCCGTTCCGAAGATTCGATCATTAATGAAATCGAAGCGATTCGCGACACGGTTCCCGGTTTTACCGGCATTATTTCCGATCTTGGCGGCCCAACGGCCAACATGTATATGCTGCGCTGCAAGTCGCCGCGCGCCGAGCAGACCTGCCGCCGCCTGTCATGCGTTTATCCGGATATCTGCCCGCATATGGACACTAACCATGAGCCGACGATTAATCTCTATCGCCGGGCCCGTGACCTGAAAGGCATCAAAAAGATCCTCATCGCTTCCGGCGTACGTTACGACATCGCCGTTGAAGACCCGCGCTATATCAAAGAGCTGGCTACCCACCACGTTGGCGGCTATCTGAAGATTGCCCCGGAGCATACGGAAGAGGGACCGCTGTCGAAAATGATGAAGCCGGGTATGGGCAGCTACGATCGCTTTAAGCAGCTGTTTGATACCTATTCGAAGCAGGCCGGTAAAGAGCAGTATCTGATCCCATACTTTATTTCCGCCCACCCCGGCACGCGGGATGAAGATATGGTGAATCTGGCGCTGTGGCTTAAACAGCATCGTTTCCGCCTGGATCAGGTGCAGAACTTCTATCCGTCGCCGCTGGCGAACTCGACCACCATGTATTACACCGGCAAGAACCCGCTGGGTAAGATTGGCTATAAGAGTGAGGATGTGGTGGTGCCGAAGGGTGACAAACAGCGCCGCCTGCACAAGGCGCTGCTGCGCTATCACGATCCGGCCAACTGGCCGCTGATCCGTCAGGCGCTGGAAACCATGGGTAAAAAGCACCTGATCGGCAGCCGTCGCGATTGCCTGGTACCGGCGCCGACGATCGACGAAATGCGCGAAGCGCGTCGCCAGAACCGCCATACCCGTCCGGCGCTGACCAAGCATACGCCGATTGTGCACCAGCGCTCGAACGGCGGGGCAACGGCGAAGAAGCCCGTAAAACGCGGTAAGGTCGCCGGTCGTTAATTTGACTGCATTGCCCGCTGGCGCTTCGCTGACCGGGCCTGATAATTCCGGGCCCGGTCAGCCGCTTGCCAAACGGCAAAGCAAATTCTATGGCTATGCCTCTCTGATTCTGGCCGCCAGCGCCGCCAGCTTTTCATCATCCGCCCGCTCATGATCGTGGGAAGAGAGATAGCCTTCATATTGCGCAAAAAACTTAGTCTGACGCGACTCGATAGGCCGCCATTGGGTCATATCGCCGGTGCCGTGCATCGGGCTGAGTTTGCTGTGGACATGGTCAACGCCATAGCCTTCAAAAAACATCCCCGTACGGCCCACGTCATCAAAGGCTTTATCCAGAAGCTTCGCCACCTTCTGCGTCGCCAGCACCAGATCGGCCAATGCCTGCGGCGGCATATCAAACGCATAGCTGGGGTAGTGCTTCTTCGGGATCACGACCGTAAAACCGTCGGTATTAGGGAAAATAGAGAGAAAGGCGAGGTGGTGTTCATCTTCCCACACCTTATGGCAGGGGGCTTTCCCCTCAACAATTTGGCAGAAAATACAGCTCATCAGCACGCATCCATTTGATTGCAATAAACCCTGAATGTACGTGGTTTTAGCCGGATAGCAAAGCGATGCTCCGCCGGAAGCCGACGGAGCAGGAAAGGTTAACCGCCGAACTGATCCGGGTCTGGCCCCAGGCGTTTGTTCTGGTCCAGTTTAGTGATTTCACTCAATTCATCTTTATCAAGACGGAAGTCCCAGACGTTAAAATTCTCGGCAATGCGCGATGGCGTCACCGATTTCGGGATCACCACCAGGCCGCTGTCGAGATGCCAGCGGATAACGATCTGCGCCGGGGTTTTACCGTATTTATCCGCCAGTTGACGAATAATTTTCTGATCGAATACCCCTTCGCCGCCCTGCGCAAGCGGGCTCCAGGACTCGGTCTGGATCTTATGCGTCGCATTCCAGGCGTGAAGCTGGCGCTGCTGCATCAGCGGGTGAAGTTCAATCTGGTTTATCACCGGAGCGACGCCGGTTTCATCGATGATTTTTTGCAGATGATGAACCTGGAAATTACAGACGCCGATGCTTTTTGCCAGCCCCTGCTGCTGCAGCTCAATTAAGCTTTTCCAGGCGTCGACGTAATGGTTAGTTGCCGGAACCGGCCAGTGAATGAGGTATAAGTCGACGTAGTCGAGCTTCAGTTTTTTAAGGCTTTCCTGCAGCGCTTCTTTGGGCTGCTTTTGATCGTCATTCCACAGTTTCGTGGTGACGAACAGCTCATTGCGGGCGACGCCTGCGCTGCATAACGCATTGCCGACGCCGGTTTCATTCTGGTACACGGCGGCGGTGTCAAACGAGCGATAACCGACTTCCAGCGCCTTATGAATGGCGGAGACGACTTCCTCGTTGCCTGCTTTCCACACGCCGAGCCCCAGCTGCGGCATCAGGTTGCCGTCGTGTAGTTTTATAACGGTTGGATGTGTCATGCCTTCCTCCTGTTAATGAACTCAGCGGAATAAATTCCGCCGAGGGGTAGCATTAAGTCTGGACGAAATAGCTAAAAACGGTAGTTAAACTCCTCTCCTTTGCGCGAGTTTACGCGTCGGAGAGGGCGTTGATTAGCGCGCAGCCTCGTAAATACGGCGGCTGACGTCCAGCGTAATATCCTGATTTTCACCGAGCTGGGTCATGCCGTGCTCTTCCAGTTTCGCCAGCAGCGCCGGGATGGAGCTGCCATCCAGACCGTAGGCGGAAAGGCGCGTCGGGACGCCCATCTGTTCGAAGAAATCACGCGTTGCGGCGATGGCGGCGTCAATGCGCTCTTCCTCGGAACCTTCGGTGATGTTCCAGACGCGGGCGCCGTACTGCAGCAGCTTGGCGCGTTTAGCATCGCGTTTTTCATTCCACAGGGCCGGCAGAACGATAGCCAGCGTCTGGGCGTGATCGAGACCGTGCATGGCGGTCAGCTCGTGGCCGAGCATATGGGTCGCCCAGTCCTGCGGCACGCCTGCGCCAATCAGGCCGTTCAGCGCCTGGGTGGCCGCCCACATAATATTGGCGCGAACGTCGTAGTTTTCCGGCTCTTTCAGCGCTTTCGGGCCGTCTTCCACCAGGGTCAGCAGAATACCTTCGGCAAAGCGGTCCTGGATTTTGCCGTCGACCGGATAGGTAACGTACTGCTCAACGGTATGGACAAATGCGTCAACGACGCCGTTAGCCACCTGGCGCGGCGGCAGGGTGTAGGTGTAAACCGGATCCAGAATAGCGAACACCGGCTGGACGTGGGTGGACATAAACGCGCGTTTGTCGCCGGTGGTTTTACGCGAGATCACCGCGCCTTTATTGGATTCGGAACCGGTCGCCGGCAGCGTCAGCACGGAGCCCATCGGGATAGCGCTGGCCACTTTGCTGCCGTAGGTTTCGAGGATTTCCCACGGATCGCTATCGGCCGCATAGTGGGCCGCCGCGGCGATGAATTTGGTGCCGTCGAGAACGGAGCCGCCGCCCACCGCCAACAGGAAAGTGATCTTTTCATCACGCGCGATTTTCACCGCGTTCATCAGCGTTTCGTAGGACGGGTTTGGCTCGATGCCGCCAAATTCCCGAACGTCAATGCCGTTCAGCGCGCTCAGAACCTGATCAAGCACGCCGGTTTTCTTCACGCTACCGCCGCCGTAGGTGACAAGCACGCGTGCATCCGCCGGGATTTGATCGCGCAGATTTTCAATCGCGCCTTTACCGAACAGAATGCGGGTTGGGGTATGTAGGTCGAAATTATTCATGGCTGGTGCCCTCAAATAGATAAAACCGCCAACAGAGACAATCCCTCTGCCAGATGACGGACATTGTGTTCCCGCGGGCCGTTCCCCTCAATGCACATTCCTGCCGTTGTCTTGCCCATTTCTCCTTGGGGCTGGAGAAATTCGCCGGAAGTGCGCACAATGCGAAGGTATAAAAACGTTCGGAGAAGCACGATAAATGAACCGCGCTGAGATATGCCAGCTATTAACGCATAAGGTTAATCAGCTGAAAGATAAAGAAGAAATGCTTAATGCTCTGCTGCCGGATATTCGCCTGCTGTACGGTACCCAGCCGGGGACGCGCACGCCGGTTATGTATCAGCCGGGGATCGTTTTTCTCTTTTCCGGGCATAAAATTGGCTACATTAACGAGCGCACCTTTCGCTATGACACCAATGAGTATCTGCTGCTGACGGTACCGCTGCCGTTTGAATGCGAAACCTTCGCCACTCCGGAAGTCCCGCTGGCGGGGATTCGGCTGAACGTCGATATTCTTCAGTTGCAAGAACTGCTGATGGATATCGGGGAAGATGAGCAGTTTCAGCCGTCCATGGCGTCGAGCGGGATCAACTCTGCGGTGCTGTCCGAAGAGATATTGTGCGCGGCGGAGCGCCTGCTGGATGTCATGGAGCGCCCGCTGGACGCGCGCATTCTTGGCAAACAGATTATCCGCGAAATTCTCTATCACGTGCTGACCGGGCCGTGCGGGGGTGCGCTGCTGGCGCTGGTCAGTCGTCAGACCCACTTCAGCCTGATTAGCCGCGTATTGAAGCGTATTGAAAGCCAGTACACAGAGAACCTCAGCGTCGATCAGCTGGCGGCGGAAGCGAATATGAGCGTCTCGGCGTTCCACCATAACTTTAAATCAGTCACCAGCACTTCCCCGCTGCAGTACCTGAAAACCTATCGCCTGCATAAAGCGCGCATGCTGATGATCCACGATGGTATGAAGGCCAGCGCGGCGGCGATGCGGGTGGGGTATGAAAGCGCGTCGCAGTTCAGCCGCGAGTTTAAGCGTTATTTCGGCATGACGCCGGGGGAGGATGCGGCGCGTATCAGAACGATTCAGGGGATGTGACGAACGATGTAAGGGCGGCGAATTCGCGCCGCCCCGGTAAACGATCAGGCGTTACAGTATTTCTTTTTAATCACCACGATAACCGTACCGAGCAGCCCGGCGATCAGCAGCGCGATAGGCAGAATCATCAGGCAGGTCATAACCTGATCTTCATGGCGCTTAACGAAGGGAATCATGCTCAGCGCATAGCCCAGACCGGTGACTACGCCAACCCACAGCAGCGCGCTCAGCCAGTTGAAGAACTGGAAGCGGCGGTTTGGCAGCCCGGAAATGCCCGCCATGGTGGGAAGCAGGGTGCGAACAAACGCCAGGAAACGCCCTGCCAGCAGCGCCAGCAGGCCGTGTTTGTCAAACATGCAGGTTGCCCGCTGATGGTACTTATGCGGCAGATGCCCAAGCCAGCGCTTAACCGTAACGGTGTTACCCAGCCAGCGACCCTGGATATAGCTCAGCCAGCAGCCGAGGCTGGCCGCGGCGGTTAAAATGGCGACCGTAGGTACAAAGTCCATCACGCCTTTGGCGATCAGCGCCCCGGCGAGCAGCAGCAGGCTATCGCCCGGTAAAAATGAGGCGGGCAGCAGACCGTTTTCCAGAAACAGGGTTGCGAACATGACCAGATATACAACGCCCACAACGTGGGGGTTTGCCAACGCGGCAAAATCATGCTGCCACAGCGCGGCGACAATTTCTTGAATGACAACCATGGACTTTCCTAAGTGGTACCGTGTTTTTTGTCTAGTGTACTCCTGAAGAGGCTCGGGCACCTTGATCCCGGGCGCAACTAAAGCGGCCGTTTTTCTAAAAAACGTCCGCTATTGTTGCCACTGACCGTCACTTTACACGATACGCGCGAAGCCCGCCGCTAAATCATCCAGCAGATCGGTAACATTTTCTAACCCGATATGTACCCGAATTAGCGTGCCGCTGAAATCAACTTCAGCATCAGGACGGATTGCGGCAATGTGTTCCGGCTGGTTGGCTAAAATCAGCGATTCAAAGCCGCCCCAGGAGTAGGCCATGCTGAACAAGCTGAAGTGGTCCAGATAAGCGGAGAGTTCGGCGTCGGTCAGGCGTTTATTGAGCACGAAAGAGAACAGACCGCTGCTGCCGGTGAAGTCGCGCTTCCAGTACTCATGGCCTTTGCTGCCGGGCAGGGCGGGATGATTCACGCGCGCCACCTGCGGATGCTGCGCCAGCCATTCGGCAATCTGCAGGCTGCTTTCATGGTGCTGACGCAGGCGTACCGCTAAGGTGCGCAGGCCGCGGCTGGTCATATAGGCGGTATCGGCATCCACCATTTGCCCCATCAGATAGGCGTTTTCGCGCAACTGCGCCCAGCAGCGCTCATTGGACACGGCGGTACCCACCATCGCGTCGGAATGGCCGATCAGATATTTGGTGCCGGCCTGAATGGAGATATCGATACCAAACTCCAGCGCTTTGAACAGCACGCCCGCCGCCCAGGTGTTATCGATCATAATGATGGCTTCGGGAGCGACGCGACGTACCGCCGCGACGATCGCCGGAACATCATGGACTTCCATGGTGATGGAGCCGGGGGATTCGAGGAACACCACGCGGGTGTTCGGCTGCACCAGACGGGCGATATCGCCGCCGATGAGCGGGTCGAACCAGCCGGTGGTGACGCCGAGTTTGGCGAGAATTTTGGTACAGAAATCCTGGGTAGGCTCATAGGCGGTGTTGGTCACCAGAATATGGTCGCCCTGCTCGACGAACGCCAGAATGGTATTCGCGACCGCCGCCGCGCCGCAGGGGAAGAGGGCGCAGCCGGCGCCGCCTTCCAGCTCGCACATCGCTTCCTGCAGGGAGAAATGGGTCAGCGTCCCGCGACGCCCGTAGAACAGCTCACCCTTGGCGCGGTTGCGCGTCGCGTGCTTTTTCGCTTCGACGGTGTCGAAAACCAGCGATGAGGCGCGCTGAATGACGCTGTTTACCGAGCCCAGGGTGTATTTTTTGCTGCGCCCGGCGTGAACCAGCGCAGTATCAAGATGTTTATCAGCCATGTTCAGATAACCTGTTTTTATACGTCTGGACGTCTAAACTATCATGAATACCCGTTGATGTACCGGGGCGCGGCGGATACAGGTAAAAATTTTATTAACCGCGGGGTCAGCAACTTTTTTACTGCGTAAGCGCAAGGAAAATAAACGTGATTTGCTGCACAGTGTAAATACTAATGAGAACCACTATCAATTCGATGTCGTTTTGATATTATTGTGCGCAGATTTTGTGATTTACGTCCTGGAGATACAGTGTGGGTAATAATTTGATGCAGGCGGATCTCTCCGTTTGGGGTATGTATCATCATGCCGATATTGTCGTTAAGGTAGTGATGATCGGCCTGATTCTGGCGTCGGTAGTCACATGGGCTATCTTTTTCGGCAAAGGCGCAGAGATCCTGGCCAGCAAGCGCCGCCTCAAGCGCGAACAGCAGCTGGTTGCTGAAGCACGCTCTCTCGACCAGGCCAGCGATATCGCTAACGGTTTCGATGCGAAAAGCCTGACCTCGCAGCTGATCAACGAAGCGCAAAATGAGCTGGAGCTTTCCGCGGGTTCTGAAGATAACGAAGGCATTAAAGAGCGTACCGGTTTCCGACTGGAGCGTCGTGTGGCGGCGGTAGGTCGTTACATGGGACGCGGCAACGGTTATCTGGCGACCATCGGCGCGATTTCCCCGTTCGTCGGCCTGTTTGGTACCGTCTGGGGCATCATGAACAGCTTTATCGGGATTGCCCAGACCCAGACCACTAACCTGGCGGTGGTTGCTCCGGGTATCGCGGAAGCGCTGCTGGCCACGGCAATTGGCCTGTTCGCTGCGATTCCGGCGGTGGTCATCTACAACATTTTTGCCCGCATGATCGCCAGCTACAAAGCGTCCCTTGGCGATGTCGCCGCCCAGGTTCTGCTGTTGCAAAGCCGCGACCTGGACCTGAGCGCCAGCGGCGTTAAGCCGGTACGTACTGCCCAGAAACTACGCGTAGGTTAATGCTTTATGGCGATGCATTTTAACGAAAACCTCGATGATAACGGCGAAATGCACGACATCAACGTGACGCCGTTTATCGACGTCATGCTGGTGCTGTTAATCATCTTTATGGTGGCGGCGCCGCTGGCTACCGTCGACGTGAAGGTGAATCTGCCTGCTTCCTCCAGCCAGCCGCAGCCGCGTCCGGAAAAGCCGATCTATCTGTCGGTGAAGGCGGATAAAACCATGTTCCTCGGCAATGACCCCATTACCGACGAGAACATGATCGCCTCGCTGGATGCGCTGACCGGAGGCAAGAAAGACACCACCGTCTTCTTCCGCGCGGATAAAACCGTGGACTACGAGACGATGATGAAGGTCATGGATACCCTGCATCAGGCGGGCTATCTGAAGATTGGCCTGGTGGGCGAAGAAACCGTCAAAGCGAAGTAATCCCCCTTTCCACGCATCTCCTCAGGCTGGCCTTGCGCCAGCCTTTCTTATAGTTGAAGCAAAAACTTGTAAGACCAATCGTGTAGATGTGTGACAACTTTCTCAGTTAACAGAAAACATAAACCCGATGCGAAAAATGACAATAGGATAGTTTTTATCCTCCCTCTAGAGTGAATACCACTTCATCTGAGAGGGATTATATTGTGGATCACGATAATAAACTGTCATTTGCGGAGAAGCTGGGATACGGCATGGGAGATGCAGCCTGCGGTATCGTCTACTCTTCGGTAACCATGTTTCTGACATGGTTTTATACGGATATTTACGGACTCTCCGCTGCCGCAGTCGGAGTGATGTTCCTGGTGACGCGAGTTCTGGATGCGATTACCGATCCGCTAACCGGCATCGTTGCAGACCGTGTGAAGACCCGCTGGGGCCATTTTCGCCCGTGGCTTATCTGGTTTGCCGTCCCTTATGCCGTGCTGGCGGTAATGACCTTCACTACTCCGGAATTTGGCGCATCGGGTAAACTGGTTTACGCCTACCTGACTTACACCTTACTCATGCTGTGTTACACCTTTATCAATATTCCCTACTGCGCGCTGGGCGGAGTCATCACGCGCGATGAGAAGGATCGCCTATCAGCCCAGTCATATCGTTTTACGATCTCTTCTCTGGCCGGTCTGATGGTTTCTGTCGCAACCCTGTTTCTGGTGGATTTTTTAGGTAAAGAAAATAAGCAGTTTGGTTTTCAGGCGACAATGGGAATCATGGGCGCGATCGCTATTGTAATGCTGGCTTTCTGCTTCTTCTCTACTAAAGAACGCGTGGCTCCAGCGATTGAACAGCAGGGGAGCATACGCGAAGATCTCCGTCAGCTTCTGGCGAATGACCAGTGGCGTATTGTGGCGATAATCACTTTTTTCTCGAGTATGGCCGGGGTTATGCGCAGCGCCGCCACGCTCTATTATGCAACCTACCTGATGTTAGGCGGCGTGGAGTCCGCGGCGGGAACAGCCATGAAATCAGCATTTGTTTCCACCAGCGTCGTTGGCACGATTATCGGCAGCATCGCCGCCGGATGGCTGGCCAAGCGCTATCGCGCGGTCTCGCTGTTTAAAAATATCAACCTCCTGCTGGTTCTGGTTGGCGTCGTAATGTTCTTTGTGCCGCCGACCTGGCTGCCGGTGGTGTTCCCTTTATACTTTCTGGTCGGCTTCTTCCATCAGATGTACCAGCCGTTTAAATGGAACATGATGGCCAACGCCGCCGATTATGGCGAATGGAAGTTTGGTCGTCGCATCACGGGATTATCTTATTCCGGTAATCTGTTTGCTTTGAAAATGGGCATGGCGGTTGCTGGTGCCGCCGTAGGTTTTTCGCTTGGGCTATTTGGCTATCAGGCGGGCGTAACGGCGCAGACTCCGCTGGCGACAATGGGAATTGTTGGGCTGTTAACGCTCGGTCCATCACTATCTTACCTGCTCCTGTGGTGGCTGGCGCGTTTCTATAAGCTGGATGACAAAATGATGCAGACAATTCAGCGAGAGCTGTCCATGCGCCAGCAACAGGCGCATTCAGAGACGCAATTGCCGCTAAACGCCGTTCCGGAAAAGGCCTGAGGAGATGCGAAATATGACCCCTTCTGAATACCAGAATCCTATTTTATGCGCCGATTATTCCGACCCGGATATCGTGCGCGTAAGGGATGATTTCTTTATGGTCTCTTCCAGTTTTAACCATGTGCCCGCTTTACCGATCCTGCATTCAACGGACCTGGTTAACTGGACTATTATCAACCACGTTCTGGATGAACTGCCGCTACCGGGTTATGACCGGTATCAGCCGGGTAAGGGCGTATGGGCGCCATCGATTCGCTGGCACGATGGCAAGCTGTGGGTCTGCTTCAGCACCCCAGATGAAGGTATTTTTATCTGCCATACCGAGGACCCGTGGGGGAAATGGAGCGCTCCGCACTGCCTGCGTCAGGCCAGAGGGTGGATAGATCCCTGCCCGTTCTGGGACGACAATGGTCAGGCCTGGTTGGTACATGCTTTCGCCCATAGCCGCAGCGGCATTAAGCATAAACTGCAGTTGTTTGCGATGGCGCCGGACGCCAGCGAATTACTGGGCGAAGGGCAGATTATCTATGACGGCTGCTGCGATTTACCCACCCTTGAGGGGCCAAAGGTTTATCAACGCGCCGGTTGGTACTACATCTTTGCTCCTGCGGGCGGGGTAGAAAATGGCTGGCAGACGGTGCTGCGCGCGCGCCAGATGACGGGGCCCTGGGAAGCCAAAAACGTGCTTTTCCAGGGAAACACATCGATAAATGGACCACATCAGGGCGGCTGGGTGGAGGGCGAGAAGGGCGAATGCTGGTTTGTTCATTTCCAGGACTTACATCTCTATGGCCGCGTGGTTCACCTCCAGCCGATGTTCTGGGGTGACGACGGCTGGCCGCGTATCGGTGAGCAGATTGGCAGTTGCGGCGTCGGACAGCCGGTTTTACGTTGGCCGCGTCCGAAAGGGTTAACGCCTTCACCGGCGTTGGCGCCGCAAACCAGCGACTATTTTGCGCAAGGCCAACCGGGAATACAGTGGCAGTGGCAGGCTAACCCCAGCCCTGAGTGGCTGCTGCCGGCGGAAGGCGAACTCCGATTACGCTGCACCCCATTATCCCAAGTCGATGGACAGAGAGCGTTATACTGGGCGCCGCAGCTGTTGCTGCAGAAATTCCCGGCGCTAACTTTTAGCGCGAAAACAAGCGTAACGTTATATGCCGCTCAGGACGGTGATGCCGGAGGCCTGATCGTATACGGCGAACGCTACGCCGCTTTGCTGGTGGAGTTTGGGCAAGGGAGTTGCCGGCTCGTGTGGCGACACGGTTGGATGAGCGATGCGGGCGTTGTGCGCGAAACTCGTCAGGTTCTTGCTGAGCTTAAGCGCGGCAAGTGTCAGCTGCAGGTTGCCGTAGGCGAAGGCGGCTTGTGTCAATTTTCCTGGCGAGCTGAGGAGGAGGAGTGGCAGGGGGTTCCCCTTTGTTTTGCTGCCGGGAAGGGGAAATGGGTCGGTGCGAAATTTGGCCTGCTGGCTGCTTCAATGGATGGCCTGCAAAGCGAGGGCTACTGCGCTTTGCAGGACTTTGAGGTCATCCTATAAAGAAACCGTTTCTGGCCGTCTGCAGATAATGCGGGCGGCTGGATGTTGCATAAACGTTGCCCTGTTGCGGTATAATGGCGGCCGTTTATGTTAACTGACAGGATCTTATGGAACGCTTTCTGGAAAATGCTATGTACGCCTCGCGCTGGCTGCTGGCGCCGGTTTATTTTGGCCTTTCGCTCGGTTTGATTGCGCTGACCATCAAATTTTTTCAGGAGATCTTCCACATACTGCCGCATATTTTCAGCGTCAGTGAGTCGGATATGATTCTGACCCTGCTGTCGCTGGTGGATATGACCCTGGTGGGCGGTCTGCTGGTGATGGTGATGTTCTCCGGCTATGAAAATTTTGTTTCCCAGCTGGATATCAACGAGGGCAAGGAGAAGCTCAGCTGGCTGGGCAAAATGGACGCCACTTCGCTGAAAAATAAGGTTGCCGCCTCCATCGTGGCGATCTCTTCCATTCATCTGCTGCGGGTGTTTATGGATGCGAAAAACGTCCCGGACAATAAGCTGATGTGGTACGTCATCATCCACCTGACCTTTGTGCTGTCGGCCTTTGTGATGGGCTACCTCGATCGTCTGACCAAAGTGAAACACTGATCCCTCCTCTCCCGGCGGCGTTGGCCGCTGGGCTTTTTACTCCCCGTTTCTGCTTTTCTCCGCTGGCGTATGTCCGGGCTTCTGCTTTGCTTAAAGGGCGCTTAATAACGGAGGCAGGGTGATGACGCGACTAACGGCCAAAGATTTTCCGCAGCAGCTGCTCGAATACTATGACTACTACGCCCACGGCAAAATCAGCAAACGCGAGTTTCTCCAGCTGGCGGGGAAGTATACCGTCGGCGGGATGACCGCGCTGGCGCTGTTTAACCTGCTGAAGCCCGACTATGCTCTGGCGGAGCAGGTGGCGTTTACCGACCCGGATATCCGCCCGGAGTATATTCATTACCCTTCTCCTGACGGCCACGGCGAAGTGCGGGCTTATCAGGTGACGCCGGCGAAAATAGCCGACAAAGCGCCCGCCGTGGTGGTGGTTCATGAGAATCGCGGCCTGAATCCCTATATTGAAGACGTTGCCCGGCGGGTGGCGAAAGCGGGCTATATCGCGCTGGCGCCGGATGGCCTGAGTTCCGTCGGCGGCTATCCCGGTAATGATGATGAAGGCCGCGCGCTACAGCAGAAAGTCGATCCCGTGAAGCTGATGAATGATTTCTTTGCGGCGGTCGCGTTTATGGCGAAGCATCCGCAGGCGACGGGGAAGGTCGGTATCACCGGGTTCTGCTACGGCGGCGGCGTCAGCAACGCGGCGGCGGTGGCGATCCCTGAGCTGGCCTGCGCGGTGCCGTTTTACGGCCGCCAGCCGCCGCTGAATGAGGTCGATAAAATTAAAGCGCCGCTGCTGCTGCATTATGCCGGACTCGATAGCGGCATTAATGAAGGCTGGCCCGCCTATGAAAAAGCGCTGAAGGCACACAATAAAGTCTACGAGGCCTATATTTATCAGGGTGTTAACCACGGCTTTCATAATGACTCCACGCCGCGCTATGACCGGGCCGCGGCTGACCTGGCCTGGCAACGCACGCTGGCGTGGTTTGAGAAGTATTTGCGCTAAAAACCGGAGGCGGAAGCCTCCGGCGGGCATGGGCGCTACGCCTGGCGTTTATCTTCGGTTTGCGTGTCGAAGTCGCTGGCGTCATGGCGCTCGTGAAGCTGCTCGTTGAGCGGGCCTGAGGTGCGGTTAACCATCCGCCCGCGCTGAACGGCGGGGCGCTTACCCACATCCTGCGCCCAGCGCAGCACGTTTTTATAGCTACCGGCATCCAGGAACTCGGCGGCGTTGTAAACATTCCCCAGCACCACGTTGCCGTACCACGGCCAGATGGCCATGTCGGCGATGGTGTACTCCTCTCCTGCCACAAAAAGGCCGCGGGCAAGCTGCTTGTCCAGCACGTCAAGCTGGCGCTTGGCTTCCATCGTAAAGCGGTCGATCGCGTATTCGATTTTCACCGGCGCATAGCTGAAGAAGTGGCCAAAGCCGCCGCCGAGGAACGGAGCCGAGCCCTGCAGCCAGAACAGCCAGTTGAGGGTTTCGGCGCGGCCTGCCGGATCTTTGGGCAGGAAGAAGCCGAACTTTTCCGCCAGATAGAGCAGGATGCTGCCGGATTCAAAAACGCGGGTCGGCGGAGTGGTGGAGTGGTCGCGGAGCGCGGGGATTTTTGAGTTCGGATTAACCTCGACAAAGCCGCTGGAGAACTGATCGCCTTCGCCGATGCGAATCAGCCAGGCGTCGTACTCCGCGCCGCTGACGCCTAATGCCAGCAGCTCTTCCAGCATAATGGTCACTTTCTGGCCGTTGGGCGTCCCCAGCGAATAGAGCTGAAGCGGATGCACCCCCACCGGCAGCTCCCGATCGTGCGTTGCGCCGGAGACGGGACGGTTGATATTGGCGAATGCGCCGCCGTTGTTTTGCTTCCATTCCCACACTTTAGGTGGCTGGTAGTTATTCTCTGACATGCTGATCTGCCTTTTTAGTGAGGTGTTGATGTCGTGTCGCTGGCGCTACCGCGCCGGCGCGGGAGAGTTGTACTAAGCCAGAATCCGCGCGGCCCATACGCTGACGTCGTCGCCGCTGCCGAGATCCGCCTGCACCAGGCCGTTAACCATAAAGGTCGGCGACACGTGGATGCCGTTCTGGCGCGCGTACTTGCTATGCCATTTGATCTCGTTTTGCAGCTCCGGGCGGGCAAACGCCGCGGCCAGCGAGACGTGGCTATAGCGTTCGATACGCTCGATAATCTGCTGCGGCGTGGCGTTCATGTTCGGCCCGCTGCAGTGGTCGGTAAACTCAAACTCTTCGCGGTGGTCGGCGACGGCTTTAAGCACCTTATGCGCCTGCTCGCGGCCGTGCGGCAGGGTGGACGCGGCGAGAATGCAGCGGACGATGACGCCGGAAAACAGATGCCACGGTTGAGACTGCAGACGAATTTTGATCGTCACGTTATCCGCGCCAACTTCATCCAGCAGGTCATCAAGCTTATTAAATGCCCGCACGGAGAAAGGACAGGTGGGTTCGAGGAACACCTCAAAGGTGCGGGGGCCATGCCCCCAGACCAGCGGTTGGGCGGTCAGATGCGATGGTGTGCTCATTGTCGACTCCTGATTGTTTTTTTATCTCAAATAACGATATCACTTTTGCCCGGGGGCGCAGGCTTATTTTCCTTAAGGGCACGATTAGCGAATCGAATGAGTGGTATCATCATTCCACCTCTGTCTGGTAAGTGCCTGCGGCAGGATAAGAAGAGGGAGTTTTGTTTCGCCAACTGCCCGGGCTGCATTAATTTGAGGTCAGGCTAAATGAGCAAAGGTTCCACAAGCAGTGACGCCCCGTTTGGTACACTATTAGGCTACGCACCGGGCGGCGTGGCGATTTATTCTTCTAATTACAGTAGCTTAAATCCGCAAGATTATCCGGATGACGCCACGTTCCGCAGCTATATCGGTAATGAGTATATGGGGCACAAATGGCAGTGCGTGGAGTTCGCGCGCCGCTTTCTGTTCCTCACCTACGGTTTTGTTTTCACCGACGTCGGCATGGCCTACGAAATCTTCTCCCTGCGTTTTCTCCGCGAGGTGGTCAACGACAATATTCTGCCGCTGCAGGCGTTCGCCAACGGCTCCCGCCGTCCGCCTCTCGCCGGCTCACTGCTGATCTGGCAGAAAGGCGGCGAGTTTAAGCACACGGGCCACGTGGCGGTGATTACGCAACTGATAGGGAATAAGGTCAGGATCGCCGAACAGAACGTCATTCACTCGCCGCTGCCGCAGGGCCAGCAGTGGACCCGCGAGCTGACGCTGGAAGTGAAAAACGGCCTCTACACGATTAAAGACACCTTTGCCGATACCGAAATCCTCGGCTGGATGATTCAAACCGCCGATACCGAGCACAGCCTGCCGCAGCCGGTGCTGCCGGGTGAGGCGATGGCCATCAAAGGCGCGCGTCTGCCGAATAAAGGCCAATACCGCGGCAACTGGCTCAACGAGAAAGATTCACTGCAAAAAGCCTACGTGGAAGCCAACGGCCACGTCATCAATAAAGACCCTTACCAGTATTTCACCATCACCGAAAGCGCCGAGCAGGAGCTTATCAAAGCCACCAATGAGCTGCATCTGATGTACCTGCACGCCACCGACAAGGTGATGAAGGATGACAGCCTGCTGGCGCTGTTCGATATTCCGAAAATTCTCTGGCCGCGTCTGCGCCTCTCGTGGCAGCGCCGTCGCCATCATATGATTACCGGCCGCATGGATTTCTGTATGGATGAGCGCGGGCTCAAGGTGTATGAGTACAACGCCGATTCCGCGTCCTGCCATACCGAAGGCGGGCTGATCCTCGAGCAGTGGCTGAAGCAGGGCTACTACGGCACCGGTCACAACCCGGCGGAAAATCTGCTGGATGAGCTGGCCGGAGCGTGGAAGCACAGCCGGGCGCGTCCTTTCGTGCACATCATGCAGGATAAGGATCTGGAGGAGAACTACCACGCGCAGTTTATCCAGCGTTCGCTGACTCAGGCCGGCTTCGAGAGCAAAATTCTGTTTGGCCTGGATGAGCTGCGCTGGGATGCCGCCGGGCAGCTGATTGATGCCGACGGGCGTCTGGTCAACTGCGTCTGGAAAACCTGGGCATGGGAGACCGCCATTGAGCAGGTGCGGGAAGTCAGCGCCGATGAGTACGCAGCGGTGCCGATACGTACCGGACACCCGAATAATGAAGTGCGCCTGATAGACGTCCTGCTGCGCCCGGAAGTATTAGTCTTCGAGCCGCTGTGGACGGTCATCCCCGGCAACAAGGCGATTTTGCCGGTGCTGTGGTCGCTGTTCCCCAATCATCGCTATCTTCTGGATACTGATTTTGTGGTCAACGAGCAGCTGGCGGAAAGCGGCTATGCGGTTAAGCCTATCTCGGGCCGCTGCGGCAACAATATCGACCTGATTGGCCCGCAGGACGAAGTGCTGGATAAAACCAGCGGCCAGTTTTTCGACCGCAAAAATATCTACCAGCAGCTGTGGTGCCTGCCAAAAGTGGATGGCAAATACATCCAGGTTTGCACCTTCACCGTCGGCGGTAACTACGGCGGGACCTGCCTGCGCGGAGATGATTCTCTGGTGGTTAAAAAAGAGAGCGATATTGAGCCGTTAATCGTGCTAAAAGACACAGATAGCCGTTAAGTTTGGCCCCGGATTGCGGTTCTCGTCACCTGCGGCATTTGTAGTCCGGGCAAGGCGCATCGCGCCGCCCCCGGGGGAAGGCCGCAGGATGCTGGGGAATATCCCGGAGGCGATGCTGCGCATCTGTCCGGGCTACCGAACATACGAACCCGTAGCCCCAGTGAGCATAGTGCGACCGGGGGAATTATCGGTAAAAAACAGATAAAACATCACAACAACAAGACAGAAAAGGAAAATAGTATGCACGATCGGCGACTCGCCGCCCGCGCGGGTGAACTTAAGCCCTCCGCCGTCCGCGAACTCCTCAAGCACAGTAAGCTGCCCGGCGTTATCTCTCTGGGCGGCGGTATTCCGGCCCCGGAGCTTTTTGATACCGAAGGCCTGAACCTGGCGGTGCAGCAGGTGATGAACGGGCGCTTTAACGATGCGTTCCAGTACGGTTTGACCGAAGGTTATCCGCCGCTGCGTCAGGCCGTTAGCGAACTGTGTCAGGCGCGCGGCGTGGCCTGTTCGGCAAGCCATGTCTATATCACTTCCGGTTCGCAGCAGTCGCTGGATATCGTCGCCCGCACTCTGCTCGATCCGGGTGATGCGATTGTCGTTGAGCGTCCGACCTATCTGGCGGCGCTGCAGGTCTTCCAGCTGGCGCAGGCCAATATTCTCAGCGTGGATACCGACGATGACGGCATGCTGGTGGAACAGCTGGCCGATCTGCTGGAAACCACGCGTGTGAAAGCCGTTTACCTGGTACCGACGTTTGGCAACCCCGGCGGGAAAACCCTCAGCGAAGCGCGTCGCCGCCGCCTGGTTGAGCTGGCGAAAAAGCACGACTTCGTCATTATCGAAGACGATCCGTACGGTGAAATCAGCTTCACTGATGAAGTACGCCGCCCGCTGTATCAGTATGCGGTTGAGCTGGGCTGTGAAGATCAGGTGGTTTATACCTCCACCTTCTCCAAAATCCTCGCGCCGGGGATGCGTATTGGCTGGATCGTGATGCCGGAGTGGCTGGCGCAGCAGACGGTGATCGTTAAACAGGCGGCGGATCTGCACACTAATATGCTCTCGCAGGTCATCACCGCGGAATACCTGAGCATGAACCGTCTGGAAAGCCAGATTGCCCTGATCCGCGAAGATTACCGCAAGAAGTGCGTGGCGCTGGCCGACGCGCTGGAATCGCAGCTTGGCGAGCATCTGGCGTTCAGCCGTCCTAAAGGCGGTATGTTCCTGTGGGCTCGCTTCCGTTATCCGTTCGATACCATGGAATGGATGAAGAAAACGCTGGAAAATGGCGTGGTCTACGTACCAGGAGAAGCGTTCTATAACGATAACCCGGATACCCGCACGCTGCGCCTGTCCTACTCGACGGTGTCGACAGAGGGTCTGATGACCGCCGTCGAGCGCCTGGCGAAGTCGCTGTAATCGCCGTGCTCCGCGCCGTCGGCGGCGCGGGGCTCCCTTCTCGTTTTCTTCTTTAAGCCCCTGTTTTTATGCGAATGCATGACCTGCCCGGCGGGCGAAAATCATCAGTGCGTAATGTGAAAACGGGATTGGCGGGTTTTTTGAATCGCCCGCAGCCGATGGCTACGGGCGAGAGAAACACAGAGGCGGGCGGTTTTGCGGCTTATCGCCGGCCCGGGTCGTTAATCCTGGTCGGTAATGCGATCGTCAAGCCAGATCAGCATCAACGTGGAAAGAAAAGCAACAGCGACGGTACCAATAGCTAACAGCATAAGAAGAGCCTCAGGGGTTTTTATTATTTTTCTGCTTTGACCGATGAGCGATTATTTCTGTCTGTGATGGTGACTTTTGTTACTGACTGGGATGTTGCGAGGGTGAAAAAATCGTCAGCATCAATATCGAAATTGAGAACGATTTCTTTGTACTTCCCACAATTCATTAACTCTTTTGCTTCTTTCATACTACTGGCTGTAATAGTAGGCATCAGTTTCATCTCGTTTAAAAACTGAGAAGCAAAATAAGAGCTTGTCGATACCAGATCAACTACTTTTTATGGTAAGGACAATCATGCATCAGATTGATGATTGCCGCTGCCAGTAGCGGATTGAAACATAATTTCTGTTTTACCTTTCCTGCCAGCGTTTCGTTTTGCCCATGGCGGCGAAAAATGCGCCGATCCTCGGCGGTGTATGTTTAACCGCTTTGCAATTTCGTGGCTAAGAGCAAGCCGCCCGCGGCGGCGGCCTGCTGGGGATGTTTAAAAGGCGTAGCCCACGCTAAGGCTGCCGCTGTAGCCGTGGCTGTCGCCGCCGCTGGCGACGTCAGCCTGGCCGCCAAGGTTCAGGCTCAGCGCACCGCGCGTGATGCTCAAACTGGCGCCAGCGTTGACCATGTCACGGCTATCGAAGGCCGCGTTCTGTACGACCTCATAGTGATAAACCTGTCCCTGAGTGCGTACCGAAGGGCCGCTGAAACTGTGTTCATAGCCGATATTTATCGCCGGCGTGAAGCGCCAGCCGCCGCCGTTTTGCGAATGAAATGCGATACTCACATTGGCAATACCGCTGGCGTTATTTTCACTGACGCGGTCGACGTTGAGCGCCAGCTCGCTGCCGCTTTCGCGGAAAGCGTCCATCCGCAGGTGGGTCAGGCGGGTCCCGACGGCGTACTCAACGCTGGCAAAATCGAGCGGACTGACGTAGCCGAGGCGCAGCGTGCCGCCAACCAGCTGGCCATGGGTATCGCCGGTGGCCGTACCCAGCCCGCCATTCAGCCGGCGCGTACTGCTATAATCGATCCAGCCTGCGTTAAGATCGGCGGCGGCAAAGAGGCCATGATTTAAATCCTCAAAAGCATAGCGACCGCCGAACCCCAGCAGAGTGGTGTTGGCATCCGCATCGGCGCTGGCGCTGCCCAGCGAGCCCCAGCTATATCCCAGAGTGCCGTAGCCGCTAAGCTGCGCGTTAAACCGCCAGGTATAGCCCAGCAGCGAGCCGGTGGTATGCTCATTACTGCTGGCGGCGCGGGCGGAACCATCGGTGCCAAGATAGCCGCTAAGCCCGGTCAGCCACAGTTTTCCTTCCCCATCCCGCAGCTGACGGCTATCAATATTCGGCGTTAACGCCCTGTCTAATCGCGAGCCGCTGCGCAGCAGGTAGCTGGCGGCGTCCGCGTAAATCTGCCCGCCGACCTGAGTCTCCACGCCGCCGAGGGTTCCGGCATCAATGGCCGATTGCAGATAATAGTTATAGTCGGTGTAGCGGCCCGATAGCTCGCTGTTTTGCAGGGCGTTAAGCAGCGCAGCGCCCTGCGCCGCATTCCCCCGCAGTTCGCTTTGTCCCGGCAGCTGGCCGTACTGCACCATTTTGCCGCGCAGGACGTAGAGCGTCTCCTGCGACAGCCCCAGGCCCTGCTTCAGATAGTTATCTACCGATCCGTACTCGCGGCTGATTTCATCCAGCCCGGCCTGAAGATAGCTGGCATCGACGCCCAGCAGCGGCTCGTAAATCGCCGCCATGGCGGGGGGCATCATCGCCAGGGTCGCTTCGACGCGCTGGCGGGTATAGTCGTTGGTGGCGAGGTAGTTTTCCATAATGGTCCCCTCATCGACGCCGGCAATGCTCAGCAGCATCGCGGCGGTCCAGCCGGTGCGGTCCTTGCCCGCGGTACAATGGAACAGCGCTGCGCCGTCGGCGCTGGCCAGATCGTTAAATAGCGTGGTGAACCGGGCGCGCATCCCGGCATCGCTGACGAAGGAGACGTTGGTCTGCTGCATCATCGCTTTGGCTTCAGCGGCGCTACTGAACGTTATTGAGGTGATGTTGCTGCCCGAAGCGGTGTTGCCGATGATATCAATATGGGTATATCGCGCCCCGTCGGGCATCACGTCCGGGCTGCTGGCGATTTCGCTGGCCGTGCGCAAATCATAAACATCGCTGATACCGAGCGTGCTCAGCGTCGCCTGGTCCGCGGAGGATAATGCCAGGGCATTAGAACGATAAAAAACGCCGGTGCGCAGGGTGCCGTCGTGGCTGGTGGTATAAACAGACGTCGTGCCAGCGATATCGCGGAAATTATCCATCGTAGCGAGTACGGGCGTATTTATCGGCGCAGCGTAGAGCACGCCGGAAACGGCGGCGGCGACCAGAGAGAGCGAAACGGGAATATAGCGAATCAAAATAAGCCTCGATAATTATTGGTTATAATTTACTGTTTATTAAGGCTTGGAAATATAAGAGGAGATTGTGACGGAATTATTTCCAGAACGATTTTTTTAAAATAAATAGGGTGATAATAACGTCGGGATATCGATTAAATATAACTTTTTCGCGCGCTAAATACTGTTATTCATTCGCCATGTTTATGTTTAACATTCCGCTCGTCGCAGCAGAATGTTATTTTCTATTATTGTCAGCGAGTCATTTTGCGCAGTAATACGCCTTAATCCGGGCGCTGCTTTTCGCTCATCAGCTGGCGACAGCGCTGCTGGTCCTGGCTGATACTTTTCTGCTCTTCCGGCGTCAACTGCTGCCAGGTGTCCAGCATCCGTTGGCCCAGAGCGGGCACGTAGTGGGTCTTATGCAGCGCATAATCCGAATTGCCGCCTTCAATCATATTTTCCATATCGCGGAGAAACGCACGGCTGTCCTGATGGTCAATAACGCAGAAGACGGAGCGGTAGTACGCGACGTCCTCTTCGGCGTAGCGGGGCGTGAACCACCAGATAAGTAGAGCGATAAGCGCCAAAAGCGGGGCAATAAAAACGAGTTTCTTCAACATGAGTCATTCAAAAAGGCAAATTGAAGGATCAGTGTAGCCGTTGATGAAACAGGATGTAAGCGCCGTCGCGGGCCGGCAGCGTAATTCCGGCCCGCAGCGGCGCCGGTCAGTAGCCGACCTTATAGATCCGTCCGCTCTGAACACCTTCTACGCTGCGGCGGTAGGCCTGAGCCACGCTGGCGGCGGGGACGCTGGTAAAACCGGGGAAGAAACCGTCGTAGGCTGCCGCCGATTCCGTTAATACGGTGGGGCTAATCAGGTTAATACGTATTCCGCGCGGCAGTTCGCAGGCGGCGGCGCGAACGAATCCTTCCAGCCCGGCGTTGACGGTGGTGGCATTGACGCCCTGAGCGATGGGCTCATGGGCGACGATCCCGCTAATCAACGTAATAGAACCGCCGTCGTTCAGATAATGCTGGCCGGTCAGCGCCAGGCGAATCTGCCCCAGGAGTTTATCCTGTAGGCCCTGGTTGAAATCGCCGTCGGTCATGGTCGCCAGCGGGCCAAAGAAGAGATTGCCAGTGGCGGAAACAATCGCGTCTACCCGACCGGTTTTCGCAAACAGGTTCTGCACGCTCTGCTGTGAGGTGATATCGACCTGATAGTCGCCCTGAGTGCGGCCGACCAGAATGACTTCATGACGCTGGTTTAATTCTTGCGCAACCGCGCGGCCAACGGTACCGCTGGCGCCAATAATGATGATTTTCATAGCAGGTTCCTCTCTCGGGTGAGAGGCTATTCTTTAATAAAACAAATATCGGATAAACTGGCTAAAAGTTAAATGATTGCTAACCAGGGGTTTGTAATATGGATAAGCTGCGGGCGATGGAGACCTTTATTGCGGTCGTGGAGTGCGGAAGCTTTACCGGCGCCGCAGCGCGGCTCGAGATGTCGGCGGTGATGGTCGGGAAATATATCGCGCTGATCGAGCGGCAGCTTAATACCCGTCTTCTTGAGCGCAATACCCGCCGCCAGAGCCTGACCGACGCCGGGCGGGTCTATTTTGACGAGGCGAAACGCGTCCTGGAGCAGGTCTCCATCGCCGAAAGTTCAGTGGAGAGACTACGGGTCGCGCCCGCGGGCACGCTGCGGATAAGCGCGCCGACGTCGTTTGGCGCCTGCGTGATTGCCCCGCTGACCGCCACGTTTCTGCAGGCCTGGCCCGACGTGCGCGTGGAGCTGGATCTGACCAACCGGATGGTCGATCTGGTGGATGAGGGCATCGATCTGGCGATCCGCATCGGCGAGATCCGCAATAACGATCTGGTGGCAAAGTATTTCGCGCCCTACCGGATGACGATCTGCGCCGCGCCCGGGTATTTAGCCCGCCACGGTACGCCGACAACGCCTGCGGACCTGGTCGATCATCTCTGTTTGTCGCATACGGTGTGGACCGCGCGCAATGAGTGGAAGCTGCCGGGCGCGGAGGAGGGCGTACGCTGGAAGCGCGACGCTGTTCTGCGCTGTAATGATGGCTACGCGCTGCGAACGGCGGCGATCGCCGGCGCCGGGCTGCTGCTGCAGCCGGAAGTGCTGCTGGCGGATGCGCTCGAGTGCGGCAAACTGGTGCGCGTGCTCGAGGCGTATACCCCGCAGCCGAGGCCGATTCACCTGCTCTGGCGGCAGGATCTGCGGCCGCTGCCGAAGCTGACGCGATTTGTTGAGCATCTTCTGCAGGGGCAGGGCCAGAACGGGTAGACTGCTTAATTCTCTGCCGGGCGGCGGGCCTGATGTGATGGGGGATCTTGTCGCCCGGCAAGGCGTTAGCCGCCGCCGGGCAATCTGCTTAGTCGCGCAGCGCGTGACGCCAGTCGGCGATCAGATCCTGCGGATCCTCAATCCCTACCGACAGACGAATCAGCTGCGGAGTAATGCCGTTGGCTAAACGCTGCTCCAACGGGATCGACGCGTGAGTCATGCTAAACGGCTGGCTCACCAGGCTTTCCACGCCGCCGAGGCTCTCCGCGAGGGTAAATAGCTTCAGCTTGCGGATGATCCGCTCGGCGTAGCCATCGTCGCCTTTGACCACCACGGAGATCATTCCGCCGGGAAGCGCCATCTGCCTGCGCGCCAGCTGATGATGCGGATGCGAGGCCAGCCACGGGAACCAGACCCTTTCGACCTGCGGCTGCTGCTCCAGCCACTCGGCAAGCAGCAGCGCATTGCTGCTGTGGCGCTCCATACGCAGCGCCAGGGTACGAATACCGCGCAGCGTCAGGAAGCTGCTGAACGGGTCGAGGACGCCGCCGACCGCGTTTTGCAGGTAGCCCAGCTTTTCCGCCAGCGCGGCGTTGTCGCCGACCACCGCCAGCCCGGCGACCACATCGGAGTGGCCGTTAAGTTATTTGGTCGCCGAATGCACCACGATATCAAAGCCCAGCTCCAGCGGACGATGGATCGCCGGCGAGGCGAAGGTGTTGTCGGTGACGCTGATAATATTATGCCGCCGCGCAATGGCGGCGATGGCGCTGAGGTCGGCCAGCTTAAGCAGCGGGTTGGTCGGCGTTTCAACCCAGATCATGCGCGTATCGGGCCGAATAGCCGCTTCGATGGCCGCCAGATCGTCGGGCTTCACCCAGCTCACCCGCAGGCCGGCGCTGCGGCGGCGAACGTTTTCAATCAGCCGGTATGTGCCGCCGTAGACGTCGTCGACGGCGACCAGGTGGCTGTCTTTATCCAGCAGCTCCAGCACGGTTGAGATGGCCGCAAGGCCGGAAGCAAAGGCGTAGCCGCGCGTGCCGCTTTCCAGGTCGGCAATCGCCGTCTCCAGCGCGTGACGGGTCGGGTTGCCGCTGCGCGAATATTCGTACCCGGTATGCTGGCCCGGCGCGGGCTGAGCAAAGGTGGAGGTGGCATAAATAGGCGGCATCACCGCGCCGTGTTCATCGGTAAATGTGCCGCTATGTACGCTCAGGGTATGCAAATTTGTCATTGAGAAGTCCTTACTGTTCGAGTCGGTTACGCCAGGTGGTCAGCACATCGCTGCGGGTAATGAGGCCAAGAAAACGATCGTTGTCGGCGATAACGGCCACCAGGCCGCGATCGAAAATGGCCTTCAGCGCGCTTTCCGGCGCGTGCTTATCCAGGGTCTCCACGTTACGGGTCATCGCTTCCCTGACCGGCAGAGAAAAGCGCTGACTGTCGCCCTGGACGTGGCTAATCAGATCCCATTCGTCGACGATGCCGACGACGCGGCCGTTTTCCAGCACCGGCAGCTGCGAGATGTCGTAGAGGCGCATACGCGCGAGGATGGCCGCCAGGGTATCGTCCGGCGCGGCGGTGACGGTTGCCCCTTCGTCGTGGCGCAGAGCGATAAAATCGCTGAGATCGCCGCGCGATGGACGGCTTAAAAAGCCCTGCTGGCGCATCCAGTCATCGTTAAACATCTTTGATAAATATTTATTGCCGCTGTCGCAGGCGAAGGTCACCACGCGTTTAGGGGATGTCTGCGCCCGGCAGTAGCGCAGGGCGGCGGTGAGCAGCGTTCCGGTAGAGGAGCCTGCCAGAATGCCTTCAACCTGCAGCAGCTGGCGGGCGGTAGCGAAAGCTTCGCTGTCGGTGACGCGGTATGCGCTGCGGACGCCTTCAAGATGGGCCAGAGGCGGAATAAAGTCTTCGCCGATCCCTTCCACCAGCCAGGAGCCGGTTTCGCCGTAGCGCCCGGTTTCGACCTGGTCCGCCAGAATGGAGCCCGCCGGATCGGCGAGGATAAATTCCGTTTCAGGGGAGTGCTCAGCAAACCAGGCCTGTAGCCCGCCGAGCGTTCCGCCGGAGCCGACGCCGACGACGATCGCGTCGATATCGCCATCCAGCTGCTGGAAGATCTCCGGGGCAGTGGTGGTGGCATGCGCCAGCGGGTTAGCCTCGTTATTAAACTGGTCGATATAAAAGGCGCCTGGCGTTTCGTCGGCAAGGCGCCGGGCGTAGTCCTGATAGTAGGCGGGATGGCCTTTGTTAACGTCCGATCGGGTAAGCTGCACCTGCGCTCCCAGCGCGCGCAGATGGAAAATCTTCTCGCGGCTCATTTTGTCCGGCACCACCAGAATCAGGCGATAATTTTTCTGCGCGGCGATCAGCGCCAGACCGAGGCCGGTATTGCCGGCGGTGGCTTCGATAATCGTGCCGCCGGGTTTTAATTTCCCTTCGCGCTCTGCCTGCGTAATCATGGATAGCGCGACGCGGTCTTTTATCGAGCCGCCGGGATTTTGATTTTCCAGTTTTAGAAACAGGCTGCAGGGGCCGGTATCCAGCTTATGGAGCTGCAGCAGGGGAGTATGACCAATCAGGTCGCTTACGGAATGAAAAACTGACATAACATTTTGCCCATTCGTATCGAGATGATTTGAATGGTAGGGCTGCAAAATTGGCATTTTAAAGAACTTTTGTCTGCCGCTAAGAGCAAAAAGGAATATAAGATGCTTTTTAGCCGTCCGGAGGGAAAGGTTGTTAGCCGCCTGGGCGTGTTGATTTCCAGAATAGCGCGCTTTTGCCCGGTTTTTCACCGAATTATCCGTTTTTACGCGCTGCTTTATCTCTATTTCAGAAATGGATTGCCGAAAATATTCGATGGATCTCTGGGGCTATTTTAGGTGTTGGTGAAACTATCAACGCCGCGTATACCGGCGCGGTAGCCAACGACAGAAATTCAGATGAAGGAAATTAAAGCTAATAAAGTCGGTCTGCTCGCTTCAATAAACCGCCTCTATCAGGAACCTCTTTCCAGAAATATCCTGACCTGGGTGTCATTCAGGCGGGAAATTGTCTGGTACGATCCAGTTAACAGAACAGGAACATAATTTATACCTGAAGGACATATACATGTAATGATTCAGTCGTAACCAGTTACAAGGAAGCTACTATGAATAAAAACGACATGAGTCCTTTACCCACCAATACCCACGAGTGGTTTTTTAATCGTAACAGCATCATCATTTTGCTCGATATTGTTTTGTTTATCGTTCTCTACAACACGCTACCCTATGAGCCGAAGGTGGTCATGGGGCTGAGTATGCTCGCTTTTATCGCCGTATTATGGTTAACGGAAGCGCTGCACGTGACCGTTACGGCAATCATGGTTCCCGTCATGGCCGTGCTGCTGGGGGTATTTAATACCCAGGCGGCGCTAAACAGTTTCGCCAACTCAACGATATTCCTTTTCCTCGGCGGTTTTGCTCTGGCGGCGGCGATGCATGTACAGGGGCTGGATAAAGTCATTGCCGATAAGGTATTAGCGATGGCAAGGGGCAAAATGCGCCTCGCGGTCTTTATGCTATTTGGCGTGACGGCGCTGCTGTCAATGTGGATCAGTAATACGGCGACGGCCGCAATGATGATGCCGCTGGTATTGGGGATCCTGAGTAAAGTCGATGGCAAAAACCGCCATTCGACCTATGTGTTTGTGCTCCTCGGTATTGCCTATAGCGCCAGCATTGGCGGAATGGCGACCATCGTCGGCAGTCCACCGAATGCGATTGCCGCCGCCGAGGTGGGGCTCTCCTTCTTTGACTGGATGAAGTTCGGTTTCCCGGCAATGATCGTCTTACTGCCTGTCGCTATTGCGATTCTTTACCTCGTGTTCAGGCCGGAACTTAAGGGGACCTTCGAAACGAATAGTGAACAGGTCGATTGGGATAAAGGCAAAATAGTCACCCTGGCTATTTTTGGCCTTACCGTATTCTTCTGGATTTTCAGCGGACCTATTAACGATCTGCTGGGCGGTTTTAAATCCTTCGATACCATCGTGGCTTTAGGCGCCATTATATTAGTCAATTTCGCCCGGGTGGTTCACTGGAAGGATATAGAGAAAACGGCTGACTGGGGCGTGCTGTTATTATTCGGCGGCGGTATCTGCTTAAGTAATGTGTTGAAAGAGACGGGCACCAGCCTGTTCCTGGCAAACCAGATTAGCGGGATGGTGGCTCATATGGGGATATTTATAATTATCCTGGTGATTGCAGCATTCGTGGTGTTTTTAACCGAGTTTGCCAGTAATACGGCCAGCGCCGCTTTGCTCATTCCCGTATTTGCCTCAGTGGCCGAAGCGTTCGGCATGTCGCCTGTGATTCTGTCGGTATTGATTGCCATTGCGGCTTCATGTGCTTTTATGCTGCCCGTGGCGACGCCGCCAAACGCTATCGTTTTCGCCACCGGCCATATCAAGCAGCAGGAGATGATGCGCGCCGGCCTGTTTTTGAATGTCGCTTGTATCGTCGTTTTGACCGGATTTAGCATGTTGTTTTGGGTATAACTTCTGATAAGCGAGTTTCCACCCAATATCTTGCAAATTAAGACTGCCGTGCGGCGAATAATCGAACGAAGTTCGATGGAGAGTCCGGCCGCAGAAAAGCAAAAACCCGCCTTTTGGGCGGGTTCTTTAGATAGTGGTGCCTGGACTCGGGAACATTCAGTTACTTATCAATTTGATTTTTATCATAAATTCTTTCCCCTTATATTGTCAAGACCCATAGGTTGATCCGTATTTTTGCTTGTAAATCATAATGGTGGATTAAAATAAGTAGAAAACCTTTTGGTTCGATACTCCGATTCCTTATAAATTTATCGTAATGACATCTACGTTACGCGTGCTGTATACTTAATATCCACAGAAACACAAGAGGACAACACTATGCCAGCCGCAAACAGTATGGCGATGAAACGCGAAACTCTGAACCTGCGCATCAGGCCCGCTGAGCGCGATCTTATCGATCGGGCGGCGAAAGCCAGAGGGAAAAACCGCACTGACTTTGTGCTGGAGGCCGCCCGCGCTGCCGCTGAGGAAGCGTTGATTGAGCAACGCATTATTATGGCCGATCCGCAGGCTTATCAGGAATTTCTGGCTCGCCTGGATCAGACTCCTGCACCTAATGCCGCACTGCGTAAAACCATGCAGACCCCTGCGCCGTGGGAGCAGGAAAAATGATCTCCGCCCCTGAGCCGCTTCATGCCGGACATATTCTTACTCCGTTTTGCTGCGGTGTGGATTCTATGGATAACTGGCTGAAACAGCGGGCGATGAAAAATCAGACCACTGGCGCGTCCCGTACCTTTGTGTGTTGTGGCAGCGATTCTAACGTGCTGGCCTATTACTCGCTGGCGTCCAGCGCGGTCACGACGAATACCGCTCCAGGTCGCTTTCGCCGCAATATGCCTGACCCGATCCCGGTTGTGGTGCTGGGCCGTCTGGCGGTGGATAAATCGCTGCATGGGCGGGGCGTTGGACGGGCGCTGATGCGGGATGCCGGGCTGCGGGTGATTCAGGTGGCGGAGACTATCGGCATTCGTGGGATGCTGGTTCACGCTCTGTCGGATGAAGCGCGGGAGTTTTACCTGCGCGTGGGGTTCGAGCCATCGCTGATAGATCCGATGATGCTCATGGTGACTTTGGGGGATTTGGTGGAGAGTATTTAGCAGATATATTTCTTCCATTCTGCATTAAATTCTGTGTTTAGATAAAATTACTCAGGGAATAGAAATGCTGTATCGGGTTGATGAAATACTGGGATATTTGAATCGTTGTGAGCGCATTACATCAAATCAGGCCGATCCATTAGAGCTTCTAGCTAAAAGACTTTCTTTACGTGGGTTGATCGTTAGTTCTATTTTCCTACTGCTAATGTTACTCCCTCTTGGAATCTACGCATTTTTTCCTGAGAAGCTATTCATCTTAGTGAGTAAATTTTTATTCATTTTGATGATGTTGAGTGGAATATTTACTTTATTAGTTGAGCCAGCATTGATGTTATTAGGTCTATTTAAATGGAAAACAATGACTTTGACTCGTTTTCTGAAGGAAGTTCAGGAAGATGAAGGGCATGTAGCAGCATTGCGCCGCTATGATGAAAATGAACTCAAGTATGCAGAACTTCAACTGATAAAAAAAATTACCGCCAATGAAAATCGCGTTAAAGCTTTCTTTGGTGAGAAAACAGCAGTATTTGCGTTACTGGCATTTTCGGTTCCGTTTATGAAAGAATTTTTTGGATGGGATGTTAATTTTTCGTTTTTTCTCTGGGGAGACGGTTTTTCTGGCTATGCAGATACCTTGCTAGGGTTTGTCTGGGCATTAATTTTTGGCATGTCTCTTGGCGCAATTGCTTTAAAATTAGTGACTGAACGTTATAAATACCAGTTATCTCTACTAAAGCAGACGCTCTGGATTAGAACTCTTTAGTAAAGAACAGGCTGGCAACATCATGAATCAAAAGATACTTCTAAAAGGTACCAATGGGCTTTAAGATACTGCCCATTGGTGAGTAGTGATATAAAATACAAAAAAGTCAGTTATCACTCTGTTTTTTTTGCATTCCATACCAAAGAACAGAGGGTACAGGTGTTCTAAAATGTCGGCAGGCAATGAAATCGAGTATAGTTAAACCTGCCTGTACCGCACTTGAATTTTTGAAAATATTATATCGTTCATTTTCCCGTAGCTCATCCATTCTGTTTTTATAATCACTCATATTATCAGGGAATGTTATTGGTGCCTCAGTTTCACCAGTGAAGGATTGTGCTGGATGAAAGTAAAGATGTTTATAAAGATCATTCGTTGGATACCATAGCTGAGAGCATACTTTAGTATATGATTCTTTTATACCTGTTAATAATGCGCGATATCCTTCTTCTTTTTCCAGTATTACACACCATCCCATTAAGGTGGGAATCATCCAGGACATGCTTGTTGTTTTTTCTTTTAAATATGTATCGTTGCTATTGCATTCCATACTGATGAGATCGTCAATAGAGTCTGTTGATATTGGATGTTCTCGTCCAATCCTAAGTACATAGTCCAGCCTCGAAATTAGTTCTCTAAGCCAATTTTCAATAGTTTCTTTTCTCCCCATCAGAGAAAGAAATATTAATCCTAGAGTAATTTCAATGACATTCTCATCAAGACGTGGTGAACCAGATGCGGGATTGTTTATGATTAATGCACACAAGCTATCAGCAACGATTTCGGCATTATGAATGTGAAGTACTCCATCATTATTATCTTTTCTAAGTGCGAGGAGAAAATTATTTAATCCGAGAGTTGCAAGTAAACCAATATGTTCAAAGACAGTTATATTGACCAGGGAACTTTCAGTTGAGTATAAAGAAACAAGATATTTTTCATGAAAATATGGCTGAAGGTTGGAAAAATATTCAGCAGAAATGTTAATATAACCTTGCCATATAACTTCAAAAGCAGAGAAGTATTTTTTTGGATCTTTTTCAAGATTGATCCGGTGCCATACCCATAGCAAGCATCGTTCGGATACAAATAAAGCTTGCTTGGTGTTGCCATCCTGTATCGCCCAGTAAGCTAATATATTAGTTGCGAGATAGCAGGTGCGGATTGACTTCTCCAATTCTGCTTTCTTGATTTCTTTAATTTTTTTTCCTTCATTATCAAGCATCAGTGTTCGTAGTAATAATCGATGAAAATCAATCCGTGAATAATCATTTTCACTAATCAATGATAGAGATTTTCTTAAGTCGGTTCTGTCAATGTCGTTAAATATATGTTCATTTAACATGTATTTTTCAATAAAAGTGGAAAGTTTGTCTGCTCCCCAGAAATCAAACTCATAGGATTTATGAACATCCAGATATCCGGCCCAGTTTTGATTTATTTCTTCTTTCATATCACCGCTGGTGGATAATATGATTTTCTTTGGTAACTTTTTGTGTTTTGGTTGTAAATGCTTTCTAAGGTAAACATCAAAAACTTCATTTAAACTCTGTCTTATGGATTGTGGTCCAGAATCCCATTCAGATCTACCTAGATCTTTTTGTTTAATTACAAATATAAATAGTTTTTTTTCTCCATCGTCAGGATCTTTACCTATTGCAGCAATATCGACACCATATTGTCTTGTGCCAGTTTGTGTAGTAAATAGAGGAACGATATCCATTGATAATAATAAATTAGGCAATAGTCTGTCGAGTTCATTTCTCTCTTTCAATGTTCGAATATATTGAGAAATTAATACCTTCATATTGTATCCTTTTTTGCTGTCCTGAACATTACCGTACGTATTTCATAGCCAACATTGTCCATAACATGCCTTCGTGGGAGAGAATAGCTACTCGAAAATGGATGAAGGTACGACGGTTCACTATACCCGGTATTAAAGCGATCATTGTAATGGAAAGAGGCTATTCCTGCTTTTAGTGGAATGCGGGTGGCTATTTTAGATAAAAATGAATCCTCATTGCTGATCTCTTGATTTTTAGCCATGACTTTATCCCGTTCTTTTTGAAAGGACAGTACATACGCTGAAGGCGGTTCGAATTCTTTTCTTCGTGGGTATTTTTTTAGAGAATTCAGATAGTCTTCCGTATGGGTAAGTATATCATCATATATTTTCAATTTATGGTTTTTCTTATTCACGATTTTATTTTTGCATTCGCTTATTACATCAATTACATAATTTGGATAGTCTATGGCAATTTCATTGGATATAACAGATAATACAAGATTATCGGTTCTTTTATTTGCGTTATCAACATTCAGTAATGATAATATCGACGACATTAAATGTTTTTCATTAACGATAAACCCCAGAGTTCTTCGTACCAGAAAAATGAAATCTCTTTCTGTAAAATTGTTAATAATTGGAAGGCTATAACTTAATAAATGACTGCTATCATTAACCATTAAATGTGTGGATAGTAATCGTGAAAACTCGGCGATTTCTGGAATGTTATCAATAAGTGCTAATGTAAAAATTTTATTTATTAACTCACTGGATTTTGTAGCATTATATAAAAAGCTCTTTATTTCCTGAGATTTTATCACTATAGAACCATTTTTTATCATTACAAACAGACAACTAATCACTAGCTGATGTTTGGTTTCATCTTCAGTGAGTGATGATAAAATATGAAAAACTAGTCCTCTGAGTTCGACATCATCTCCTGAGTTAATACAGATGGTATTTATCCAGTCAGGAAAGTCAGCGTGAGATTGTAAGTTTTTAGCTATGGCTATTCTTTGGCAAAGCAATGTTATTGTTTTTATATGATTATCCTTAAGTAACTTATGGATAATTTGACAAAAATCAGGTATTTTATCTATTGTGTTTACGGTTGCTTGTATAGCAGCATTGGAAATATCTGTAACCGGAGAAGCAATCTTATCTTTGATGATTAATTTTATTTCATCGTTACGATATTCTATATTATTTATTTCTACAAATCTGCCAAGTATGCACAGTGCTTGAGGAGACAAAATGACGTCATTTTTTTCTATATCATCGAGCAAAATATCAATAGCCGATGCATAGTTTTCTTTTTTTAATGAAAATAAGGTAATGTTATAGAGGTGAAGAGTTTCTAGTTTTATATCTGAATGAAATTTATTAATTATCTCATAACATTTTTGAGGGTTATTGGTCAGTCGTTCTCCTAATAATGTAAATGTACCAACGTATTGGTTGTGTTTTTTGTAAATGACGGAGAAGAAATTAAACAGAGTGTTTATATCTATATTTCTGGAATGCTTTATGAATTGATCGGCCAGAGATGTAACCTCATATTGGTTACGTTTAGATGCGAGCAGCACCTGCCATACGTTGATCTTATCTTCATATAAACTGAGAAATAAGCCAGCGGTTGAACAATCGCCGCGCAAAGACTTTTCCCATATGCTAAAAGCAGTTTGTATTATGGTTTTCTCCGCATCGGCGCAATCACTGTCTGTTTCTGAAAAATAATGACGAACAACATAATGATCTCTATCTTCATAAGATGAAAAGATTAATTTATCGCCCTTTAAATAATAGCCTTCTAATTTCTCTTTCAGTAAAAAAGAAAGTTCCTGTTCAGTGAGTTCATGCGCCAGCACATCGGATCTTGCTAAAAAAAGTTTATGAGCGATATTTTGAACAATATTATCCTTCATTATCATTCCTCCGGTAGGGCCGGGTTATGCCTGTAAGTTTTAACTCTATGCTTTATACCAGAAAAATGAGTCTGGCCAGCCTTATCAAATCAATATCTGTGCTTTTTATCATAAGCATGGATATGTTTTGCATACTGTGGAAGAGGATCGATACCTGGTTTAACGAATTGGCTGATACATAGAGAACTATACCTCACCAACAGGATCTTTTATTTTCTGCGACCCACCTTCCACAACCTCACTTGCCGTTAATCCCTAATCGCGGTATCTTTTACCCGCACCTGCAAATTCAGGTACCGGGATTGGAACCCCGAGAAATGTTACAGGCGACATACGACGCGCCCGCGTCTTTTTTTATGTCGTGCGCTCAGCTATACCTCAATGGTGGGCTGGGCGGGGGCACCGTAAGGTGCGCCGGTTGCCTGTAACGCCGGTAGTTCCAACCCCGTTCAGTCCACCACCATGAGATTGGAACCTCTGGTGGTGGGTTTTTAACCCGTTACAGGAGGCTGCCACTATGGCTACTACCCTCATCCAGACACACCCGTTACTTTCCGTTCACTTCAATGCCGCTACGGACTTCACCGTCCTTGCCGATCACTGCGAAAATTTCGCCGAAACCCTGATAGAAAACGACGATCCCACGCTCAAAATGGCGCTTTGCGGCAGGCTCAACGCCGCTCTGACATTGCTCCAGCCTACGCTGTTAGAACCCGTCCCGCCCCATCTTGTTGAAAGCCTGACCGTCGATACTCTCCCGGCGAATTCCCCCGAGTTTGGACCGGAATGCACCGAGCTTTGTCGCTACTGCCTCGCCCTGACGCAGACGCTGGCGGAGCAGGGATTTTCTTCTGAAAAGGAGAAACAGTTGAGTTACTTGCTGTACGACCTGATCAACTACTTCGCGGCGGAAATGAAAGCCCCGCGCTGGCTGCGCACCGTCGACGGCGTGAAGTTTATTGATGGGGAGGCGGCATGAGCATGATGAAACCGGAATGGCATTCCGCAGATATTATCGCGGCGCTGAAAAAGCGTGGAACGTCGCTTTCAGCCGTTTCCCGCAAATCCGGGCTGGCGTCCTCCACGCTGACAAACGCGCTGATAAGGCACTGGCCCAAAGGCGAAAGGCTGATCGCCGAAGCGCTGGGCGTTGCGCCAGAGAAAATCTGGCCTTCCTGTTATAACTAGTCAGGCCAGAGATGGGGACTGCGGATTTCCATTTCCAGAAAAGCAAAAACCCGCCTTTTGGGCGGGTTCTTTAAATAGTGGTGCCCGGACTCGGAATCGAACCAAGGACACGGGGATTTTCAATCCCCTGCTCTACCGACTGAGCTATCCGGGCAACGGGGCGCATTAAACCTGATTCACCGCACCTCGTCAACGAAATTTATCTGTTTCGCAGCAGACTGAACAATCTATCACCACATTGCGTCAAAAGCACGCATCTTCAGGCGAAAAACGCCGTCCAGGCCACTGAAATCGGCATCGCCAGCACCAGGGCCGGCAGCATATTCACCACGGCGAACATTTTAATTCCGCAGATGCGCAGACCGGTCGCGACCAGCAGCATACCGCCGACGGCGGTGAAATCCGCCATCATCATCGGCGTGGTTAACGGCATAATTAGCGACGCGCAGGCCGCCAGCGCCAGCTGGATGGCCAGCATCGGTACGCAAATGGCCGAGACGGCCAGCCCCAGGGTGCAGGCGAAGATAGTGGCGGTAAAGAAGTCGAGAAACGCTTTGGCAATAAGAATGCTGGCGTCGCCGGTCATTCCTTCGCGCATCGCGCCGAAAATCCCGGTTCCGCTGGCGCAGAACAGCACGATTATCGCGACGTAGCTTTGAATATAGGACTCATGCGCTGAGACCTTTTTCTGCCCCTTTTTGGGCGAAAGCAGCTGCTGGAGCTTACTGACCAGCGTATTAATGCCTTTCTCCATGTTGCACACTTCGCCGAGCAGCGCGCCCACCAGCGTTGAAAGCACCATCACCGGCAGGTTGGCGCATTTGATCACCAGCAGAATGCCGATGCCCAGCGACGCGAGGCCAAAAATAGAGGTCATTGATGTACGAATCCGTTCCGGCAATCTTTGACTTAAGAGTGCGCCGAGTACGCCGCCCAAAAGGACCGCGCCGGCGTTAATAAATGGCCCTGTAACCACAGCATGACTCCTGTTAATTATCCCTAATGACTGCATTATTATGACGCTAAACGGGCCAAAAGGCTTGCGCATCCGTGGTATGGCTGCATACGTAATTCATCTTGCGCGGTAGATTTAAAGGTGACATGATTGCGCGAATTTTCTCCTCTCCTGAATGAGGCCGCCGTGATGACGACATCGCCGCTACATCGCCGTTGCCGCTGCGTACAGATGCGCAGGCAGCCTCGTCTTGCTACCCTTACACTGCAACTTCTGCCCACCATGCGGTGAGCGTAACGCAGGCTCACTGCAGGACAACAGTAAGATCGGACGCGGTCTGCTTTTACTGATGTCTGGCGGTCGGAGCTGGGATCCAGCCAGACCCTGACATTTCGTTGGCCAGAGCCCAGACGCCCTGGCCGAAGCCTTTTACTCTCCGGAAACGGGTATTCGCGCTCATGAAATCAATGCACATTGCCGCCAGCCGCGAGCTGGTATCCCGCCTGTCCACCCACCGTCGCGTGGTGGCCCTGGACAGTACAGATTTTACCGATGTGGCGGCAGTCGTCATTACCGTAGCGGACAGCCGCAGCGGCATCCTTGCGTTACTGAAACGCACCGGGTTCAACCTGCCGGTTTATCTGTTCAGTGACGCTGACCACGAAAAACCAGAAGGCGTGACGGCCATCGTTAGCGGCAAAGAGCAGGAGTGGCTCGAACTGGAAGCCGCCGCCTGCGGCTATGAAGAGAACCTGCTGCCGCCGTTCTTCGATACGCTGACCCAATACGTTGAGATGGATAACAGCACCTTCGCGTGCCCGGGCCATCAGCACGGCGCCTTCTTTAAGAAGCATCCGGCGGGACGGCAGTTTTTCGACTTCTTTGGTGAAAACGTCTTTCGCGCCGACATGTGCAACGCCGACGTTAAGCTTGGCGATCTGCTGATTCATGAAGGGTCTGCCAAACACGCGCAGAAGTTTGCGGCGAAGGTCTTCAACGCCGATAAAACCTACTTCGTCCTTAACGGCACCTCTGCGGCGAACAAAGTGGTGACCAACGCGCTGCTGACGCGCGGCGATCTGGTACTGTTTGACCGTAACAACCATAAATCCAATCATCATGGCGCGCTGATTCAGGCCGGGGCAACGCCGGTTTATCTCGAAGCGTCGCGCAATCCGTTCGGTTTTATTGGCGGTATCGACGATCGCTGCTTCGATGAGAAATACCTGCGCGAACTGATACGCGAGACGGCGCCGGAAAAAGCCGATGCGCCGCGCCCGTTCCGCCTGGCGGTGATTCAGCTCGGTACTTATGATGGGACGGTGTACAACGCTCGCCAGGTGGTCGATAAAATCGGCGGTCTGTGCGACTACATCCTGTTTGACTCGGCCTGGGTCGGCTACGAGCAGTTTATCCCGATGATGGCCGACTGTTCGCCGCTGCTGCTGGACCTGACGCCGGACGACCCGGGCATTTTTGTCACTCAGTCGGTGCACAAACAGCAGGCCGGTTTTTCGCAAACGTCGCAGATCCATAAAAAAGATAACCACCTGCGCGGACAGGAACGTTTTTGCCCGCATAAGCGGCTCAACAACGCCTTTATGCTGCACGCCTCGACCAGCCCGTTTTATCCGCTGTTCGCCGCTCTGGACGTGAATGCCAAAATTCACGAAGGAGAGAGCGGGCGCCGCCTGTGGGCGGAGTGCGTGGCGCTGGGTATCGAAGCGCGCAAGGCGATTATCGCCAACTGCAAAATGATCCAGCCGTTTATTCCACCGGTGGTGGCGGGGCGTCCGTGGCAGGATCATCCCACTGAAGCCATCGCCCGCGAACGGCGCTTCTTTAGCTTTGAGCCGGGCGCGCGCTGGCACGGCTTCGAAGGCTATGCCAGCGATCAGTATTTCGTTGACCCCTGTAAACTGCTGCTGACGACGCCGGGGATCGATGCGGAGAGCGGAAAATATACCGATTTTGGTATCCCGGCGACCATTCTGGCCCACTACCTGCGCGAAAACGGCATCGTGCCGGAGAAGTGCGATCTGAACTCCATTCTGTTCCTGCTGACGCCCGCAGAGAGCGCCGAGAAGCTGGCGCAGCTGGTGGCGATGCTCGCCCAGTTTGAGCAGCATATTGAATCCGACACCCCGCTGGCCGACGTTCTGCCGACCATCTTTAATAAATATCCGGTGCGCTATCGGGATTACACCATCCGCGAGCTGTGCCAGGAAATGCATAACCTGTACGTCAGCTTTGACGTGAAGGATTTGCAAAAAGAGATGTTCCGCAAGAGGAGCTTCCCGCGCGCGGTGATGAACCCGCAGGACGCCAACCGCGAGTTTATTCGCGGTAACGTTGAGCTGGTGCGCTTAAGCGAAGCCGAAGGGCGCATTGCGGCGGAGGGCGCGCTGCCGTATCCACCGGGCGTGCTGTGCGTCGTGCCTGGCGAAATCTGGGGCGGGGCGGTGCTGCGCTATTTTCTGGCGCTGGAGGAAGGCGTCAATATGCTGCCGGGCTTCTCGCCGGAGCTCCAGGGGGTCTACAGCGAAACGGACCCTGACGGCATTAAGCGGCTATATGGCTATGTGCTGAAAGCATAAAAAACGCGCCCCGTTGATAACACCGGGGCGCGTTTTTTTATTCGTAAATCTGGGGTAAGCCGTTTATTTAATGTGCGACGGTCTGCGCCCCGGTTGGTACGCGGACGTGCTTGTACTTAAACAGCGCCACAAAGGCAAAAGCCAGAACCAGCGAATAGCCGGCGAAAATCAGCCATACGGTTTGCCAGTCGGTGATCCCTTCGACGGTAAAGTGCTCCACCACTTTACCGCTTACCATCCCGCCAAGTATGCAGCCGAAGCCGTTGGTCATCATCAGGAACATCCCCTGCGCGCTGGCGCGGATTTCCGGGCGAACCTCTTTTTCCACAAACACCGAACCCGAGATATTGAAGAAGTCGAAGGCGCAGCCATAAACGATCATCGACAGCACCAGTAGCACGGTGCCGAACGGGGTCGGGTCGCCGTAAGCGAACAGGCCGAAGCGCAGCATCCACGCCACGATACTAATCAGCATCACGTTTTTGATGCCGTAGCGGCTGAGGAAGAACGGGATGGTCAGGATGAACAGGGTTTCCGAGATCTGCGAAATCGACATCATCACCGAGGCGTGCTGCACGATAAAGCTGCTGGCGAACAGCGGATCTTTATCAAAGCTGTGCAGGAAGGTGTTGCCGAACATATTGGTGATTTGCAGTTCGGCGCCCAGCATCATCGAGAAAATAAAGAAGATCGCCATACGTTTGTTTTTAAACAGCGCGAAGGCATCAAGGCCCAGCATGGCGGTCCAGCTCTGGTTTTTCTGCTGATTGGCCACCGGAATATGCGGCAGCGTCAGGGTGAAGAGCACCAGCAGCAAGGAGAGCGCCGCGCCGATATAGAGCTGCATATGGCTCAGTTCAAAGCCGGAGAAGCTGACGCCCCACATGGCGAGGATAAAACCAATGGTGCCCCAGATACGAATCGGCGGGAAATCGGTCACGATATCCATATCCGCAGACTGCAGGCGGTAGTACGAAATGGTGTTAATCAGCCCCAGCGTTGGCATATAGGCCAGCGAGTTGAGCAGGATAACGAGGAACATTTCCCCCGGCGTGGTGACCTGGGCGGCGAGCCACAGCGTCAGCGCGCCGACCAGATGGCAAATGGCATAAACCCACTTGGCGCTGATCCATTTATCGGCAACGATACCGAGCAGCGTCGGCATAAACACCGCGGCGATACCGAGTGAGCTATAGACCGCTCCGATGGCCGCACCGTCGAACTTGAGGGTGACGAACATATACGAGCCGAGCGTGGTCAGCCAGCTTCCCCAGAGGCAGAACTGCAGGAACGACAGTACTTTGAGCTGCAGCTTAAGATTCATGTTTTGATCCTCACGGATATAGAATTGTTTTGTGTTTTAAATAACATTTATGGCGTTATTTTGGTTGGATTCTATCATTTATGCGATGGATGCTTTTGTTAACTGCCGCAGAAAATCGCAAAACAGTTGCGCAACTCTATTGTGTATAGCAGAAGGAAGGCGCCCCGGAGGAAACAGGGGCGCTGAAGGGGGATTACCTGCGGCGGTAGCCTTTCTGCGCAGAGTTAACCTTATACAGATAACGACGCGACTCGGCGGAGGGGTGACGGCTGGTGATGGTCTGATAAACATCTCCCGGCGTCATGTTGTTGATGATATTCGCCGCCTGAACCTTATCGCTGGAGAAGACCCGCAGCACGCTGCCCGCGCCGCCGTTATAGGCGGTGATGACCGCATAGCGACGCGAGGTCGGGTTGGTGATGCCGGACAAATAGACGTTGTTCAACATCGCCAGATAGGCGGTGCCGGTGTCGATGTTATTGACCGGATCGAACAGATAGCTGCGGCTCGGCAGGCCTGATTTGCCCTGCGAACGGAATACGTCCTTCCCGGCGCTGTGCTGCACCACCTGCATCAGCCCCAGCGCGTCGGCGTGGCTGACCGCATAGGGGTTAAAGGAAGATTCGGTTTGCATAATTGCCAGGATCAGCGATTCATCAACGCCGTATTTGCGCGATGCCTGACGGACCATGCCAATGTATTTATGCGCGCGTTTGTCGAGGTGGTTCGGCACCAGGTTGATGGTGATGCTGTAGATCATGCGCGGGCCGTTGCTGCGGCTTTTCAGGCGCGTTTGCAGCAGATAGTCGGCGAAGCGCGAGGCGCGCCACTCCCAGCGAATCGACTCGCCGGTGTTATCCACCACCTGACCGTACAGGAACGGCTCTTTTGAAATCTGAATATCATCGACGTCGGAATAGAGGTCGATGGAGTTTGGGTCGTCGCCCATCAGCAGGGTTTTAATAATCGCCTGGCGCAGGCGCCCGGCCGGGTCGGTGCCGGCGATGGTTTCGACGGTAATCGTCCCCGCATCAAAGTTGATATGGCTACGGGTCTGATACTGGTCGGTGTATTTGACGTAGTCCTTCGGCCCGGCGAGCAGAACTTCGTTATAACCCCAAATATTCTCGATGTTATGGGCGAACTGGCCCATCAGAATGTCAAAGCCGTTGGTGTCCTTTACCCACGCCTCGTTGTACTCGGCGCCTTTTTTGGTTGAGCTGGAACACGAAACGAGCAAAGGCGCAATCAGCGCTAGCGCTAAGTATTTTTTCATCATTCCGGGAGTGCGTGTTGTGTTTATTGTTGTAAAGGGCCGTCAGGCCCTTACTGTTTTTCTGGCGGCGTGTAGCCTTCGATGTGCACGTCTTTACCTTCAAACAGGAACTGAACCATCTCCTGCTCCAGCAGTTTGCGATGCTCCGGGTTCATCATGCTGAGTTTTTTCTCGTTGATCAGCATCGTCTGCTTATGCTGCCACTGGGCCCAGGCTTCTTTGGAGATTTCGTTATAGATGCGTTTGCCCAGCTCGCCCGGGTACAGCTGAAAATCCTGGCCCTCGGCTTCACGCTGCAGGAAAGTACAAAAAATCGTTCTGCTCATTCTTAATCCTCTTTAATCGCCAGAAAGCTAAACCGGTGCTCCGGCTTTTAACTGTTGCAACAAGCGCTCCACGGGAGCCGCCAGACCGACGGACGGCGGCTGCGCTAAGTTATACCAGAGTGCGCCCCCTTCATCCATGCATGCGCCGGATGAGTGCACTGTAAGCCACATCGGCACAATATCCAGATGGAAATGGCTGAAAGTGTGGCGGAACGCGGTTAATTGCGTCAGATTATCGGTCTTAACCTGACGCTGGGCCAGCCACGCCCGCAGCGCATCTTCATCCTCAAACTGCGGGAAGCAGAACAAACCGCCCCATAAACCCACCGGCGGGCGCTGGGAGAGGAACACCTCGTCGCCGTGCTGCATCAGCAGGAAATAGCCGGTACGCTCGGGGATCGTCTGTTTCGGTTTTTTGCCTGGGTATTGAGCCCATGAATGATTTGCGTAGGCCACGCAGCCGTTATTCAGCGGACAGAGCTCGCATTTTGGCTTAGAGCGGGTACACACCATCGCCCCGAGGTCCATCATGGCCTGGTTAAAACGCTCGACGCCTTTGGCCGGCGTGACGTCCTCGGCGATCTCCCACAGGCGTTTCTCAACCTCTTTTTTCCCCGGCCAACCGCTGACAGCATAGCAGCGCGCGAGCACGCGCTTCACGTTACCGTCGAGAATCGGATAATGCTGACCGAGAGAAAGGGATAAAATCGCGCCGGCGGTAGAGCGGCCCACGCCCGGCAGCGCGGCGACTTCATCGAAGGTCTGCGGGAATTTGCCGTCGTGCAGGGTGGCCACCTGCTGCGCCGCTTTATGTAAATTGCGCGCGCGGGCGTAATAGCCAAGTCCGGTCCACAGATGCAGGACTTCATCGAGGGGCGCGTTCGCCAGGTCGGTAATCGTTGGGAAACGCGCCATAAAGCGTTCAAAATAGGGGATGACCGTCGCCACTTGTGTTTGTTGCAACATCACCTCGGAGAGCCATACTTTGTAGGGCGTCTTGCCGATTTGCCAGGGCAGGGTTTTACGCCCGTATTTGTCGTACCAGTCCAGCACCTGGGCTGAAAATTGCGCGGCGAGAAAAGTCAAAGCTACGGCTCCGGGATAGCGATTATAAGGTGGCAGATTGCAGCACAAGGGCGAGAGGCTGTAAACCCTTGCATCCGCCGGGTAACTTTGGATAATGCCCGTTTTCCGAACACTCTCACAAGCAGACTTAACTTTTATGAAAAACGACGTCATATCTCCGGAATTCGATGAAAACGGCCGTCCGCTGCGCCGTATTCGCAGCTTCGTCCGTCGTCAGGGCCGCCTGACCAAAGGTCAGCAGCACGCGCTGGACAATATTTGGCCGGTGATGGGCGTTGAATTTAACGATGCGCCGCTCGATTTCGCCGCGCTGTTTGGCCGTGAGGCGCCGGTCACGCTGGAGATCGGTTTCGGTATGGGCGCTTCGCTGGTGGCGATGGCGAAAGAGAAGCCGCAGCAGAATTTCCTCGGCATTGAAGTGCACTCGCCGGGCGTCGGCGCCTGCCTGGCGTCCGCCGAAGAAGAGGGCGTGCAGAACCTGCGCGTCATGTGCCACGATGCGGTGGAAGTGCTGCATACGATGATTCCGGATAACTCCCTGAGCATGGTGCAGCTGTTTTTCCCTGACCCGTGGCACAAAGCGCGTCATAATAAGCGCCGTATCGTTCAGCCGCCTTTTGCCGAACTGGTGAAAAGTAAACTGAAGCTGGGCGGCGTCTTCCATATGGCGACCGACTGGGAGCAATATGCCGAGCATATGCTGGAAGTGATGTCCTCGCTTGAAGGGTATCGTAACCGGTCTGAAAGCAACGACTATGTGCCGCGACCGGAATCGCGCCCGGTAACCAAATTTGAACAGCGTGGCCATCGTCTTGGCCACGGCGTATGGGACTTAATGTTCGAGAGGGTGAAATAATGGCAACGAATCGTAGCCGTCGTCTGCGTAAAAAAATGCATATCGACGAGTTTCAGGAAGTGGGTTTTTCCGTCGCGTGGCGTTTCGCGGATGGAACCAGCGAAGAGCAGATCGACCAGACCGTTAACGATCTGATTGATGAGGTGATTGAGCCTAATAAGCTGGCCTTTGACGGCAGCGGTTATCTTTCCTGGGAAGGCCTGATCTGCCTGCAGGAAATCGGCAAATGCACCGAGGAACACCAGGCCATCGTACGTAAATGGCTGGAAGACCGCGGGCTTGCCGATGTACGCACCAGCGAACTTTTTGATATCTGGTGGGACTAAGTTTGACAAGGGTCGGCAACTGCCGGCCCGTTTTGTCTGAAGGGAGTTAAATGATGCGCAAAACGCTGTTGGCATTGGCGCTTTCCGTCACCGCTTTGTCCGCGCATGCGGACTACCAGTGTAGCGTCACGCCGCGTGACGATGTCATCCTCAGCCCGCAGCAGGTGCAGGTAAAAGGCGAAAACGGCGATCTGGTGATTAAGCCGGACGGCAACCTGACCTTTAACGGTAAAGCGTATTCCCTGAACGCCGCTCAGCGCGAGCAGGCTCAGGACTATCAGGCTGGCCTGCGCAGCAGCCTGCCGTGGATTGATGAAGGCGCCCGCACGCGGGTAGAAAAAGGCCGCGCCGCGCTGGATAAAATTATTACCGAACAGGTGGGGGCCAGCAGCAGCATGCATAGCCGCCTGACCAAGCTTGATGCGCAGCTGAAAGCGCAAATGAGCCGCATAATTGAACATCGTAACGATGGCCTGACCTTCCACTATAAAGCCATCGATCAGGTGCGCGCCGACGGCCAGCAGCTGGTAAATCAGGCGATGGGCGGCATTCTGCAGGATAGCATCAACGAGATGGGGGCGAAGGCGGTTCTTAAAGGCGGCGGTAACCCGCTGCAGGGGATCCTCGGCAGCCTTGGCGGCCTGCAAACGGCCATTCAGGATGAATGGAAAAACCAGGAAGCCGATTTCCAGCAGTTTGGTAAGGATGTCTGCAGCCGCGTGGTCTCCCTCGAAGAGAGCCGTAAAGCGCTGGTGGGGTCGTTAAAGTAAGTTTTATTTCGCTACCTGCGCCCGCAGGTAGCGATTATGGTCAGTCGATCACATCAGCCCCAGCAGCTGCGGAATAAACAGCGAGATCTGCGGGATATAGACAATCATCATCAGCGCGATCAGCAGGGCGGCGTAGAACGGTAGCAGCGGTTTGATGAGCTGCTGAATTTTAACGCCGGAAATGGAGCAGCCAACGAACAGCGCGCTGCCTACCGGCGGCGTCAGCAGACCGATGCACAGGTTGGCGACCATCATGATGCCGAAATGCACCGGGTCCATCCCTAAATCCTGAGCGATGGGCAGGAATATCGGCGTGAAAATCAGCACTGCCGGGGTCATGTCCATAAAGATCCCAACGATTAACAGCACGATATTAATCAGCAGCAGTATCACCACCGGGTTTTCTGACACCCCCATTAGCGCATCGCTTATCATGTAGGGAATGTCGGCGTTGGTCATCGCCCACGACATGCCGACGGAAAAGCCGATCAGCAGCAGCACGATAGAGGTCATCACCACCGATTCAAGGATCAGCTTCGGCAGATCGCGCCATTTCACTTCCCGATAAATGAGCACCGACAGGATAAAGGTGTAGACCACGGCGATAGCCGACGCTTCGGTAGCGGTAAAAATGCCGCCGAGGATCCCGCCCATCACAATAATCACCAGCAGCAGGCTGGGCAGGGCGTCGAAAAACGCTTTTGCCGCCTGGGCGCAGGTGGGGCGTTCAGAAACCGGATAGCCGCGACGTTTAGCAATGACGGCACAGACCACCATAATAGCCAGGCCCATCAGAATGCCCGGCAGATAGCCGGCCATAAACAGCGACGCGACCGACACGCCGCCCGCCGTCAGGGAAAAGACGATCAGCACGTTTGACGGCGGAATAAGCAGGCCCGTGATGCACGACGAGACGTTCACCGCCGTGGAGAAAGCCGGATCGTAGCCTTTCTGCGTCTGAATGGGGTTCAGCGTGCCCCCTACCGCGGCGGCGGCGGCGACCGCCGAGCCTGAAATCGAGCCGAACATCATGTTTGCCAGCACGTTGACGTGGCCCAGAGAGCCCGGTACGCGTCCGACCATCACCTGAGCCAGATTGATTAAGCGTATGGCAATCCCGCCGCTATTCATCAGCGTACCGGCAAAGATAAAGAATGGAATCGCCAGCAGGGCGAAGTTATCGAGGCCGTTCGCCAGGCGCTGTGAAACGGTAATCACCGCGATATCCCACGGGAACATCAGCAGCATTGAACCGACGGTGGCGATGCCGATGGAGAAGGAGATAGGTACGCCAATAAAAACCAGAATAAAGAAAGAGCCAAATAGCATCAGTGCGATATAGCTGTCCATCAATTTGCCCCCGCTTCAGCGTGCTTCATGTTTTTTAGCCCATTGCTGACAAAACATACTGCGTAAAACATCATAATGAGGCCGGTTAACGGCAGGATCAGATAGACGTAGCCCATGGGGATCTGCATTGCCGCTGAGACCTGGGAGGTCGACAGCGTTTTTTCAATCAGCTTCACGCCGCCGGTCACAATCACCGATCCGGCAAAAATAAAGATCAGCAGATTAATGATGACGCTGAGCAGCGCCTGCCTGCGGGGAGGGAGCGTCATCGCCAGTAAGTCGATAGCCAGATGACGCTGGGCGCCGACGGTATATGCCGCACCCAGTAGCCCGACCCAGATCATCAAAAAGCGCGCCAGCTCGTCGGTCAGGGTGCTGGGCTGGTTGAGTACGTAGCGGCTGAACACCTGCCAGACGACGCAAACAACCAGCGCAATCATAACGGCGACGGAGAATGCGGCGATCGTGCGGTCCACCGCCAGCTTTATGCGGTTAAGTATCATCATTGTTTTCCCGATGAAAGCGAGCCAGCGGCTGGCCCGCTAAGTGTTATTCGGCGGCAGCTTCAAATTTGGCCAGCAGGGCGGCCTGCTTCGGATCTTTTTTGAACTCATCAAACAGCGGCTGCACGGCGGCGCGGAACGGCGCTTTATCCACTTTGATAATTTCGCCGCCCATGGCTTTGGCCTGCGCGCGGGTGTCGGCATCGATCTTGTCCCACAGTTTTTGCTGATACGCTTCGGAAGCTTTCGCCGCCTTGATCAGGATTTGCTGCTGATCCGGCGTCAGTTTGTCCCAGGTTTTACTGGAGATAACGAGGAAATCCGGGATGGAGGCATGTTCATCTTCTGAGAACACTTTCGCGATTTCGATATGGCGCGTTTGCACCCAGGAAGGCACGTTGTTCTCCGCGCCGTCCACCACGCCCTGCTGCATGGCGGTATAAACTTCACCAAAGGAAATAGGGGTTGGCGAACCGCCCATTAATTCGACCATTTTTAAGGTTGTCGGGCTGGCCTGGACGCGGATCTTCAATCCTTTTAAATCTTCCGGTTTAGTGATGGGCTTTTTGGCGTAAAAACTGCGGGTCCCGGCAACATAGGCGGAAAGCGCAAAGAATCCTTTATCTTTCGTGGACTCCATAATTTCCTTGCCCACGTCACCAAAGACGACTTTATTGAAGTGATTCTGATCTTTAAACAGGAACGGTAAATTATATATCGCGTAGACGTTATCGAATGATTCCAGATCGCTGGCGGAACCTTTGGTCATATCCAGCGCGCCGTTTTGTAATAGCTCCATCGTTTCGCGCGCGCTGCCCATCTGGCTACTGGGATATATACGAATCTTCATATCACCGTTGGAAAGTTGGTTAACCTCTTTGGACATCGCCTCAAAGGCCTGATGGACAACGTGGCTACGTTCGAGGTTATGTGCCAGTTTTAACGTGACTTTTTCAGCTGCGCTGGCGCCGGAAGCGAGCAGGGCAAGCAGAGATACACACGCCAGAGAACGAGAAAAAGAGAGTTTTTTCATGAGTCGGCTCCATGCACTTAGGGTAATTGGTCAATATCTTAAAGGGTATTCCTTGTTTCTGTATGACATATTATCCTTGTTGTCGTACATCTTTAAGCTGTCTGACTCACACTTTTTCGCAATCAGGCGATCAAATACGTATTTTTGTGCGGTAGGTTATATTTATTTTTAATAAATGAATGTGAATTTATTTTTATTGGAAATGTTGAATTGAGATGATTCGGAAATAGCGATATTGATATTTCGGAAAAAACGAATAATTAATTATCCCGTTATTTTTATAACGGGATAAGCATAGCGAGGTTTATTCGCTGAGGAATAATTCGAGAAGGGAGTTCAAAAAGAGCTTACCGTGCTCGGTAATCTGCCAGCAGCGCTCATCTTCCGTCAGATAGCCCTCAGCAATGGCGGCATCGATTTGCGGACGGATTGTACGCTCATCAAGCCCGGTGTAGCGGCTGAATTCATCTCGCGGCGCCGCTTCCAGCAGGCGGAAACGGTTCATAAAGAACTCGAACGGCTTATCCGCATCTTCCACATCATGCTGGCGCTCCAGATAACGGCCTTCCATATAGCCGCGCGGGTGGCGGGTTTTCGCCGTCCGCAGAATGCGCCCGTCCGGGAAGGTCACTTTGCCGTGCGCGCCGCAGCCAATGCCCAGGTAGTCGCCAAAGCGCCAGTAGTTCAGGTTATGCTGGCACTGATACCCCGGCTTAGCGTAGGCGGAGGTTTCATATTGTTGATAGCCCGCCGCGCTGAGCAGGCTGTGCCCCTGCTCATAAATATCCCACAGCGCGTCGTCGTCCGGCAGGGTCGGCGGACGCGAGCCAAACAGGGTGTTTGGCTCAATGGTCAGCTGATACCAGGAGAGATGCGGCGGATTGAGCGCAATCGCCTGACGCAGGTCGTCCAGCGCCTCTTCCAGAGACTGATCCGGCAGACCGTGCATTAAATCGAGGTTAAAGCTGCGCAGTCCCAGACCGCTTGCCAGGTTTGCCGCGCGTTTGGCTTCCTGCGGCCCGTGGATGCGCCCGAGACGCTGGAGCTTCTGTTCGCTAAAGCTCTGTACGCCGATGGAGATGCGATTAATACCTGCGCGCTGATACTCGACAAAACGGTCCGCTTCTACGGTGCCGGGGTTGGCTTCCATCGTGATTTCCGCGTTGCCCGCCAGGGGAAGAGCTTCCCGCACGCCGTCGAGCAGGGTTTGCATCGCCGGGCCTGAGAGCAGGCTCGGCGTACCGCCGCCGATGAAAATAGTCCCGATTTCACGTCCCTGCGCATAGTGGGCGTCGGCCCGCAGATCGTTCAGCAGATGCTGAACGTAGTCGTCGTGCGGTACCTCGCCCTTCAACGCATGCGAGTTGAAATCGCAGTACGGGCATTTTTGCACGCACCACGGGATGTGAATATAGAGGCTCAGGGGCGGCAAATTAGCCATTACGTAAGGCTTCCAGTAACAGTTTGAGCGCGCGTCCGCGGTGGGAAATGGCGCTCTTTTCTTCACGGCTCAGCTCCGCTGCGGTTTTACCTTCCGTCGGAACAAAGAATATCGGGTCGTAACCAAAGCCGCCGCTGCCTGCGGCTTCGCGAGCGATGATGCCCGGCCAGCTGCCGTGGCAAACCAGCGGGGTGGGATCTTCCGCATGGCGCAGATAGACCAGCACGCAGTGGAATTGCGCCTGGCGCCGATCGTCAGGCACGTCGCGCAGCGCGTCGAGCAGCTTTTCGAGATTGCGCTGGTCGGTCGCGTCTTCGCCGGAATAGCGGGCGGAATAGATGCCGGGCGCGCCGCCTAACGCATCAACGGCCAGACCTGAGTCATCGGCGATGGCCGGGAGGCCGGTAATCTGCGCGGCATGACGCGCTTTCAGAATGGCGTTTTCGATAAAGGTCAGGCCGGTTTCCTCTGCGGAATCCACGCCCAGTTCGGTTTGCGCCACGATATCGAGGCCAAAATCTGCCAGCAGCGAGGCCAGCTCGCGCACTTTCCCGGGATTGCCGGTGGCGAGAACAACTTTTTGCATATGAGATCCTGTTTATTCTTTCAGGGCGGCGACCCCATCGGGGATCTGCTGCGGATGAATGATTTTTATCTGTTTGTGGCGGCCCAGTTCGCCTTTCTCAATAAGCACCTGGCTTTTCGCTACGCGAAACTGTTTGGCGAGGAATTTTACCAGATGGGCGTTGGCCTGGCCGTCAACGGGAGGCGCGGTAATGGCGACTTTAAGCTCGTCGCCATGTAAACCAACGATGCTGTCGCGGCTGGCCTTAGGCTGAATATACAGCCGTAAGACCAACCCATCAGCGCAGGCTTCGACGGCACTCATAGCGCCATCCACAGCCCCGGAAGCAGAACGTTGCCGGTAGCCTGCAACAGTTCGGCGATACCCATGTTGATCACGTACAGCAGCAGAACCAGCACCATCGGCGAGAAATCAATGCCGCCCATCGATGGCAGCAGTCTGCGGATCGGACGCAGCAGCGGATCGGCCAACTGCATCAGGACATATTCCACCGGGCTGCGTCCCTGGCTTACCCAGCTCATGATTGCCATGAGCAGGAGAACCCAGAATATCAGCGAGCCGACGGTTTTAATGAGGATCAGCAGCGCGGAGATCCAGATAATCGGCTGGAAGGTGACGACCATAAACAGCACGATAGCTTTCACGACGCAGAGAATAAAGGCGACCAGCAGGGAGGCGCTGTCGAGCGGCCCCATCGCCGGGATAATGCGGCGCAGCGGCCCAACGACAGGCTGCGTAGCCTTGACCACGAACTGCGAAAACGGGTTATAAAAGTCGCAGCGCGCCCACTGCATCCAGACGCGTAACAACACGACCATTGTGTAAAGCTCAATGACCGTTGAGAGCAGGAAAGTCAACGTCTTCATGGCGTTCCTCAGATTCCTTATTTTTTGCTGTAGTCGCGCGCGCCGAAAATTGCGGTTCCGATGCGCACCATAGTGCTTCCCGCCGCGATGGCGGCTTCCATATCATCCGACATTCCCAGCGACAACGTATCGACGGTAGGGTAGTGCGTTTTTAGCCGCGCAAATGCTACCGCCATTTGTTGGGCGACGGCAAACTGCCTTACATATTCTGACTCTGGCGCGGGAATGGCCATTAAACCGCGCAGCTGCAGATTCGGCAGTTTCGCGATCTCTGCCGCCAGCGCGTCCAGCTCGTCAACGGGAATGCCCGACTTGCTCTGCTCATCGCTAATATTTATTTGAATCAGTACGTTAAGCGGCGGCATTTGCGCAGGTCGCTGTTCGCTAAGGCGCATGGCGATCTTCAGGCGATCGACGGTATGGCACCAGTCAAAATGCTCGGCCACCAGACGGCTTTTATTGGACTGCAGCGGCCCTATAAAGTGCCACTGTAGCCCGGTTGCGCCCTTTTCCTGAAAGTAGCGGATTTTCTCCACCCCTTCCTGAACATAATTTTCGCCAAACGCGACCTGGCCTGCGGCCATCGCTTCTTCGATAGCGCCCGCAGGTTTCGTTTTACTGACTGCAAGCAATGTAACTTCTTCTGGAGCACGGCCGCAGCGTGCGGCAGCGGCTGAGATTTTGTCCCGGACCTGTGCCAGGTTATGCGCAATATCGTTCATATACCGAGGATGAGTTATGGAACTGGAAGAAATAGTGGCCCTTAGTGTAAAGCATAACGTCTCCGATCTACACCTGTGCAATGCTTCAACGCCGCGCTGGCGTCGCCAGGGCAAGCTTGAGCCCGCGCCGTTTACCTCTCCGGATATTGGCAAGATACTCGCTGATTGGCTCAACGCCGAGCAGCTCGCCCAGTGGCAGGCCTGCGGACAGGTCGATTTCGCGCTGGCTCCGGCCGGCGGACCGCGCCTGCGCGCCAGCGCATTTGTCCACAACCGCGGTCTGTCGCTGGCCCTGCGTCTGCTGGCGGAAACCTGTCCGCAGCTGGCGGATCTCGGCGCGCCGGCCGCCTTAACGGAGCTGCTCAATGAGGAGAGCGGGCTTATCCTGGTCACGGGCGCCACCGGTAGCGGGAAATCCACCACCCTGGCGGCGATGGTGGGCTATCTTAATCAGCGCCTCAATGGCCATATCCTGACGCTGGAAGATCCGGTTGAGTTTATTCACCGCAGCGAGCGCTGCCTGATCCAGCAGCGGGAAATCGGTCGCCACTGCCCCTCATTTGCCGCGGCCCTGCGCGCTGCGCTGCGTCAGGATCCGGATGTCATTCTGCTAGGGGAACTGCGTGACAGCGAAACGATCCGCCTGGCATTGACCGCGGCGGAGACCGGACATCTGGTTATGGCGACGCTGCATACGCGCGGCGCGGCACAGGCGGTTGAAAGGCTGGTGGATGTTTTTCCCGCTCAGGAGAAAGAGCAGGTTCGTAGCCAGCTGGCGGGAAGTTTATGCGCGGTGCTGGCACAAAAATTGTTTCCGGATACTGCTGGCGGAAGAGTTGCGCTATACGAGATTTTGGTTAATACCCCGGCGGTGGCGAATTTGATCCGCGAGGGGAAAACGCATCAGCTGCCCGGCGTGATGCAAACCGGGCAGCAATTCGGGATGCAAACTTTTACGCAAAGCTTTCAGCAACGTACGGCTGCGGGTCTTTTATAGCTGCATCTTTTATATTCAGACATCATACCAATGGCTTGTTATGATAATGTTTTATTAATGTTTGGTATCATTATTTTATATTACAAATAAGTACCTAAAATTAAGCCGAATAATGCACGCTATGAAAAACGAATTGACATAAACCTCCCATAACCAGGAAAAAAGTTTGATAATCTTTTGACTCTCTTAAGGCATTCGATTTATGCTGTTTACAGGGATAGGAAAATTCCCATGGAATAATGTTTCAAGGTGTAAGTTTGGTTTGAATTTATAAATACACCAGCGATCGTATTCTTGTTAATTCATTTAACCGCTATGAAGGCGGGAATCAACTAAGGAGAGTTTTAAGTGATTAATTTATCTGAGAATTCGGCTTTTTCTCACCAGGTTACTTTTATTACTCACCCCTCTATTCAAAGCAAAGCATTCGCAACCTGGCTGGCTGAGAAGTTATCTGCATCAGTCGTTCTGCAAAATATTAACAAACCCCTCGCGCAGCGTCTTTTGAAAGATTCTGTAATATTATTTGATATTGCAGTTTCAAATAAAAAGTTGAATAGCGTATGGCGTGACATTATTCGTCTGCAGGCGGATAACCCCCGTTTATTGATTATCAATAGCGCGCAAAAGTATGAGCTCTACGAAATGGCGCAGTGGCCAGCGCTGTACGGCGTTTTCCGTCATGACGATGATGAATCGCGCTTAATTGAGGGCGTTAAGGCTGTGCTGAACGGCGAACAGACGGCTGAATTGAGCGTGATGCACCCGGCGATGTATGCTGCGGATCATGTATCGGCGCCTGCGGAAAATTCACCGCTGACCGAGCGTGAATGTGAAATCCTGAATGAACTTCGCTGCGGGGCGACCAATCTGGATATTGCCCGCGCGCTGTTTATCAGTGAAAACACGGTGCGTACCCATCTGTACAATGTGTTCCGTAAGCTCAGCGTGAAGAACCGGACTCAGGCGGTCAGCTGGGCGAATGAACATCTGCGCCACTAAAAATGAAATCAGGCTGATGGCGCCTGCCGCTGCGGTAGGGCGCCATCATTGATGTTCAGAAACTTTGCTCGAAGTAGCTTTCCAGAATAATGACTGCAGAAGCGGAATCCACGCTGCCTTTATTGAGCGCCCGGAATCCACCGTGTTCGAATAGCCCGGCTCTGGCTTCAACCGTGCTCAGACGTTCATCATGCAGGGTTATTTGCACGCCGAAGCGGCCGTGGATTTTATTCGCGAAGTTGCGCGCGCGAGCGGTCAGGGGCTGTTCCGTACCGTCCATATTCAGCGGCAGGCCGACAATCACGGCTTCGGGCTGCCACTCTTTCAGCAGCTTTTCGATAATATTCCAGTCAGGCTTGCCGTCCTGCGCTTTCAACGCGGGCAGGGGGCGGGCAGTGCCTGTGATGCGCTGCCCTACGGCGACGCCAATGCTTTTGGTGCCAAAATCAAAGCCTAAAAAAGTGCCGCTCATTACGCATGCCCCGCTTCGGCTGGCATCGTCACGATATCGATGCCAATGAGCTTCGCAGCATCGCGCCAGCGGTCAGCTATCGGCGTGCTGAACAAAATATTCCGATCGGCCGGCGCGGTGAGCCAGGCGTTGTCCAGAATCTCTTGCTCCAGCTGGCCTTTCTCCCAGGAGGCATAGCCCAGCGCAACCAGCACGTTGTCCGGCTGTTTATCCGTACCCAGCGTTTCGAGCACGTCGCGGGAGGTGGTGATTACCGTGTTATCGGAAATACGAATGCTGGAAGAGAAGTCGGAAGGCGGCGAATGCAGTATAAAACCCCGATCCTCGGCCAGCGGGCCGCCAACCATCACCGGTTTATCCAGGCGAATCTCGGGATTGCGCGGTTCAGGCGTGATTTTTAACTTCTCCAGGATCCCTTCAACCTGCAGATTTTCCATCGGCTTATTGATGATGATGCCCATGGCACCGTCATCGTTGTACTCGCAGATATAGACTACGGAGCGACGGAACATCGGGTCCTGGAGAGCAGGCATGGCAATTAGAAAGTGATGCTGTAAATTCATTGTCAGAGGTTCTGTTCCTGGTTCAAAAAAGCAGCACCCAGTATGCGGGTAAAGCAAGGGAGTGTCGATTCACTTTATCTTGCAGGCTCAAGGCGCGTTGCCGGTATGAACCTGAGCGTGAATCTCCTGAGCTGGCTCCAGGCTACAGGCGCTGGCCTGCAGCCTGAATAAGCGCTTTATTTATTGAGGCGCTTCTCGATGGCATCCATCAGCATCCCGGTAATGGAAATCGGGAAGGCGGCTTCGATTTCACGTACGCAGGTGGGGCTGGTGACGTTAATTTCCGTCAGGCGATCGCCAATGATATCCAGACCGACGAAGATTAAGCCTTTGGCCTTCAGCGTCGGGCCCACGCGGCGGGCGATGGCCCAGTCGCTTTCGGTCAGCGGGCGCGCTTCGCCACGACCACCGGCCGCAAGGTTACCGCGGGTTTCGCCGCCCTGTGGGATACGGGCCAGGCAGTAAGGAACCGGCTCGCCGTCAACCACCAGCACGCGCTTATCGCCATCTTTAATGGCCGGCAGATAGTTCTGCGCCATGCAGTAGCGGCTGCCCAGCTCGGTTAGCGTTTCGGTAATCACGCCGAGGTTGGGGTCACCCTCTTTAACGCGGAAAATGGAGGTGCCGCCCATACCGTCCAGCGGTTTGAGAATGACATCGCCATGTTTTTCCCAGAAGGCTTTCAGCTGGGCTTTATTACGGGTGACCAGCGTTTCCGGGGTCAGCTCGGAGAACCAGGCGGTAAACAGCTTTTCGTTACAGTCGCGCAGGCTCTGCGGCTTATTGACGATCAGCGTGCCTTGCTCTTCGGCGCGTTCGAGGATGTAGGTCGCGTAGATAAATTCGGTATCGAACGGCGGATCTTTACGCATCAGAATGACGTCAAGGTCCGCCAGAGGCAGATCCTGTTCGCCGTTGAACGCGTACCATTTATCGTAGTTCTGCTCGACGCTCAGCTTACGCGTACGGGCGCGGGCTTCGCCGTTGATTAAGTACAGATCGTTCATCTCCATATAATGGAGTTCATAGCCGCGACGCTGCGCCTCCAGCAACATGGCGAAGCTGGTGTCTTTCTTAATGTTGATGGTTGCGATGGGGTCCATCACGATGCCGAGCTTAATCATTGTTCTTCTCCGTTAACGCTTCAACCTAAGTCGCCAAAACGCACCTGCAGGGCGGTAATGGCAGTGAGCGCAGTTGTCTCTGTACGCAGAACGCGCGGTCCCAACAGGATATCAGTAAACTGGTAGCGAGCGGTCATCGCTATCTCTTCCGCTGAAAGCCCGCCTTCCGGGCCAATCAGCAGCCGGATACGTTCGACCGGCAGCGGCAGCGTATTAATGCTGGCGCTGGCGCGAGGGTGCAAATTAAGCTTTAGACCCTCGTCCTGCTCCGCGCACCAGGCTTCGAGCTGCATTGCCGGGCGGATCTCCGGCACCACGTTGCGGCCGCTTTGCTCGCAGGCGGCAATAGCGATTTTTTGCCACTGCTGGATCTTCTTCTGCAAACGTTCGGCGTCCAGTTTAACGCCACAGCGCTCGGAAAACAGTGGCGTTATGAGGCTTACGCCAAGTTCGATCGATTTCTGGATGGTGAATTCCATTTTTTCGCCGCGGGACATCACCTGGCCTAAATGGATATGCAGCGGGGATTCACGGTTATCCATTTTGCAGCTCTGAACGTCAACCAGAACGTTTTTCTTACCTGCCTCGACAATGACCGCCTCGAAGACCTGATTGCTGCCGTCAAAAAGCTCAATTGTCTGGCCTTTGCCCATGCGTAAAACGCGACCGACGTGGTTGGCCGCGTCGTCGGAAAGAGCTATCTGGCTACCCGTGGTAATCGGTTCCGGGTGATGGATGCGAGGAATGCGCATGCTTGATATTCCGTTCTTTGCGCAGATATTCTCCTCCCCCATGACAGGGGAAGGAGTGAAGCTGCAAATTAACAATTGCCGCTAGTGTAGGTTAGCTCTTTTGCGCCTGGCAAGCCTGCAGGACGTAAGGATTATGGTTGCCCTGAACTTTTGCAATACGCGCGTCGCGTTCGCACTCCCAGGTTGTTACCGGATACAGCTTATCCCAGGCGGTAAACAGCTGGGTTTGCTGGCGGGAAAGATTGAGCTGGTAGCGGTCGCGCATATAGAAGTAGGTTCTGGCGATAGCGCCCCGGGCGCGAGCCGGCGGCTCGGCAACTTTATCTTTAAAATCAACCTTCATCGCGCACTGGCCGTACTGGCCTTCGCCACCGTTCCACTGGCTGTACATAAAGTTGGCGCGGTCGCCGTTGACCTCGCCGACCGCCGGCTGCAGGTTATGCATGTCGCTTTCCATCTTGCGGTATTCCGGATCTTTAGCGCAGTTTTTGCGCCCGCCGTCCTGCCAGCACTGACGCTGATGGCCAAACTGCCATGCGGGAACCACATGCTCCCACTCGACCCGGCTGGCGCGATTTTCATTTTTACGCACTTTATAGCCACAAGATTCCAGGTCGATAACCCCCTTTTTTCCCTGCCAGTTGATTTTACAGCCGCAGTAGAAATCGCCGGGGGCGTCGGCATTGACCTTGACCCCAGCGGTCTTGGCCTGAGAAAAACTGTTGATTCCTTCCGCTGCAAGCGGGGCGCATACCGCCGCGCTGAGAAACGCGGCAGCAAAAATATGAATACGGGACATCGTTAACTCCGTGTCAAAACGAGCCCGCAACGTATCGAATGTGATTGCCAGACGCAATCAGTCAGATCAGAAAATTTCCAGTTATTTCCGGAGATTACTTTTCCGCCACCAGAACATCTCCGCAGCGCACGCAGCGATAGGTGGCCTCCCCGCGCATCACGCGATTGTGGCGGCGGACGGTAAGCTGGTGCTGCTGGCACTGGCAGCGGTAGGGGAAGGTATTTTTACGCACTGAATCGAGTTCGAAACGATGGGTGCGCAGAGCCGGAACGCCCAGCACGCTTTCCATCATCCATTTCCACTCTTTGCCGTGCGGCGCCACGCGGCCAAAGTGCTTCCATACCAGCAGGTGGGCCAGCTCGTGCGGCACGACTTCATCAATAAACGCCTGCTGGTTTTCCAGCAGCAGCACCGGGTTAAGGCGGATTTCATTTTTCTCCAGCCAGGCGGTACCGGCGGAGGTTCCCCGCTGCTGATAAACCAGCACCGGTTCAGGGTAATGTCGTCCCAGCTTGAGGTTCGCTTTGGCAAGATTTTCCCGCAGGCTGCGCATAACGGCCTGTTGAAGGGCAATGGGAATTCGGGGTGTTTTCATAGCGCCAGAGGATAGTGCGGCGGGATGAGGAGAGCAAGAAGAAGCTTCCTCCCGGGAGGGAGGAAGCGGGTTAGTCTAGTCGCGCGCGCCGATTTCGCGCAGCTTACGGCCTTTCATCAGGTTACGTTCGATATGTTCCAGCGAAACGTTTTTGGTTTCCGGGATCAGCCACAGGGTCAGGAAGATGAACAGGATGTTCAGGCCGCCATAGACCCAGAAGGTGTTGGCGCTGCCCAGCGAGTTCAGCATGGTCAGGAAGGTCGCGCCGACGATCATGTTGGCAATCCAGTTGGTGGCCGTTGAGCAGGTGATACCGAAATCACGCCCTTTCAGCGGCTGGATTTCGGAGCACAGCACCCAAATCAGCGGGCCGGCGCTCATCGCAAAGCCAACGATAAACATCAGCAGCATCAGGACGGCAAAGTACTGCGCCGTGGCGGAGTGGATGCCGATATGCATCATGCTGCCCAGTACGCCCATGCCGAGCGCCATAACGATAAAGCCGAGGATCAGCGTCGGCTTACGGCCCCAGCGGTCAACCAGTCCGATGGCGATAAAGGTCGCCAGAACGTTGGTCAGCCCCACGATGACGGTTCCCCACATCTGTTCGGTGGTGTTGGTATAGCCCGCCAGTTCAAAAATCTTCGGCGCGTAGTACATGATGACGTTCATACCGGTGAACTGTTGCATCACCTGCAGCAGGACGCCGAGGAATACCGCACGGCGGAAGTTGCTGTTTTCTTTAAACAGCGACCAGCCGGACTGTTTTACCTTCAGGCTTTCGCGGATCTCATCCAGCTCGCGTTTCGCTTCAGCGCTGGTGTCGCGCAGGCGCAGCAGGACGCGTTCGGCGTCGACAAAGCGGCGCTTAGCGGCAAACCAGCGCGGGCTGTCAGGCAGGAAAACCACGCCAATCAGCAACAGCACCGCCGGGATAATAATCACCCCGAGCATCCAGCGCCAGGCGCCGCTGTAGCTGAATGCCGTATCGGAAAGATAGGCGCCGAGAATACCAATGGTAATCATCAGTTGATACATCGAAATCATGCTGCCGCGGATTTTTTCCGGGGCGATTTCAGACAGATACAGCGGGGCGGTGTAGGAGGCGACGCCCACGGCCAGGCCGAGCAGCACGCGGGAGAGCAGCAGCACTTCCACGTTCGGTGCGGCGGCGGAGAACAGCGAGCCGGCAACGAACAGGATGGCGCCAATCATCAGGCTTTTTTTACGCCCGAGTTTGAAGGAGAGCCAGCCGCTGCCCACCGCGCCGACGGCGGCGCCGAACATCATGGAGCTGACCACCCACTCCTGAGTGTGGGCGCTTATCTGGAACTCGTTGGCAATGAAGGGTAAGGCACCCGCAATAACACCGATATCAAGGCCGAACAGCAGGCCAGCCAGTGCGGCGAGGAAACAGACAAAGAACGTCATCGTCTTGTTGGAACGCCCTTGTTTTTTGTTGTCAGGCATAACGCCCTCCGGTTGAGTTATTGATCTTGTCGATGCGTAGGGTAGGTAAATACGTCGTAAAAAAATGTGATAGTAATCACGGCTGTGTAATCGGTTACACTAGAGTAAAGAAACGTAATGACTATAAACGCATTTAAATCAGTATATTAATTAAGTTTAGCTCAAGAAATTAAAAGCGCTAATCGGACTTTACTGAAATATTGTGTAACAAAGTGAAGTCTTATTACATTTTGCATGCAATAACGGAAAAGGTTTGCTCTGCATATGATGTAATCGCTTCCATAAAAGGGAGTTGCAGGCGGTATGCCGGGCGACTGAGGGGCGTAAAATAAAAAGGCCAGCGCGAGGCTGGCCTTGAAAGCGAGGAGAGCGGCGTCTTATTTCAGACCGGACGCTTCGCGCAACTGGGCCGCTTTGTCGGTTTTTTCCCACGGGAAATGCTCGCGGCCAAAGTGGCCGTATGCCGCCGTCTCTTTGTAGATCGGGTGCAGCAGATCCAGCATCTGAATCAGGCCATACGGACGCAGGTCAAAGAACTCGCGCACCAGCAGGGTCAGCTGCTCAGAAGGCACTTTTTCGGTACCGAAGGTTTCAACCATGATTGAAGTTGGCTCCGCCACGCCGATGGCGTAGGAAACCTGGATTTCGCAACGATCGGCCAGGCCAGCGGCAACGATGTTTTTCGCCACATAGCGCGCCGCATAGGCCGCAGAACGGTCCACTTTAGACGGATCTTTACCGGAGAACGCGCCGCCGCCGTGACGAGCCATACCGCCGTAGGTATCAACGATGATTTTGCGCCCGGTCAGGCCGCAGTCGCCCATGGGGCCGCCGATAACAAAACGGCCGGTTGGGTTGATAAAGAATTTGGTCGCGCTATTCAGCCACTCGGTCGGCAGAACCGGTTTGATGATCTCTTCCATCACCGCTTCCTGCAGCGATTTCTGATCGATGCTTTCGGCGTGCTGTGTGGAGAGAACGACCGCATCAATACCGACAACTTTGCCGTCGTCGTACTGGAAGGTGACCTGGCTTTTCGCATCCGGGCGCAGCCACGGCAGGGTGCCGTTTTTACGCACTTCAGCCTGACGCTGCACCAGACGGTGCGCATAGGTGATCGGCGCCGGCATCAGCACGTCGGTTTCGTTAGTGGCGTAGCCAAACATCAGGCCCTGGTCGCCCGCGCCCTGTTCCAGCGGATCGGCACGGTCAACGCCCTGGTTGATGTCCGGAGACTGTTTACCGATGGCGCTCAGCACCGCGCAGGAGTTGGCGTCAAAGCCCATATCGGAATGCACGTAGCCAATTTCACGGACCGTGTTGCGGGTGATCTCTTCGATATCAACCCATGCGCTGGTGGTGATTTCACCACCGACCAGAACCATACCGGTTTTGACGTAGGTTTCACATGCTACGCGCGCTTTCGGATCCTGTTCGAGGATCGCATCCAGCACGGCGTCGGAGATTTGGTCAGCAATTTTGTCGGGATGCCCTTCTGATACGGACTCTGACGTAAAGAGGTGTTTTGCCATGTTTTATTTCACCTGTGGACGATTCGGGTAGCTCATACTGTTGTGTAGAATGGCTTTGACGGATGACTCTACCAAAGCTTGCAGGTAGTGACACGAGCAGTCTGAGTGTTAATCAGTATAGATGGATTAACTTCTGGACGGCTATTTTAGGGCAGTTCTTGACCCCATTTCCAGCCTTTTTTGATATTCGTCGCATTTATAGAAAAAGGGCAGTGGCAATTTTTCCTGACAATGCCCGGCAACGCGCATATTTTTATTTTGCTTTTTACCCCGCTTCTCGGTATAAAACGCCGCGCGCGGCTCATTAAAACAGCGCACGAGCACTCACCTCGTGACGCCACTTCCAGCCGGGTTAAGCAGTCTCTATTGACAGAGTCCCACAGCGGTGTTTTCGCTGGCTGTCCGGAACCTATAGCTTTGGCTTGTCGCTGGCCCGACTCGGGGCAGTGTGGAGGTGATACCAGATAATGAACCCACGTTTTTCGCCTGATTCGTCGCGTCGTTCCGTCGCGCGTCACTACTCCTCAATCCGCATCTCTCTCATGCAAACCAGCCGATGTTCTACCCATCTCGGCGCTTCTCAGGATTCCCGGGCCGGCAGGCTGCTGGAAAACTGAACAAGGGCGCTCTTGCGATAGCAAGGGTTTTCTCGTGGTTTCTCCGGACTGTCATACTCCGTTCGGGTACGTGTTTTACGATGATATGAATAAGAAACCGGTCGCTCAGCCGCAAGACCAGCACTATCTACTGGGATTTCGGACTGTTTATGGGTTGTTATCGCTTCTTCGGATTGCGATAGTAGTCAACTGTTTTACACTTGTTACTAAAATTTGAGGTTCGCTATGTCTGACGACATGTCTTTATCTTCGCCTTCGTCAGCAGGCGATCACGGTGTACTACGTTCCATGCAGGAGGTTGCGATGAGCTCCCAGGAAGCCAGCAAGATGCTACGTACTTACAATATTGCCTGGTGGGGTAATAACTACTACGACGTTAACGAACTGGGCCATATTAGCGTCTGCCCGGATCCTGACGTCCCGGAAGCGCGCGTTGACCTTGCCGAGCTGGTGAAAGCGCGTGAAGCTCAGGGGCAGCGCCTGCCTGCGCTGTTCTGCTTCCCGCAGATTTTGCAGCACCGCCTGCGTTCGATTAACGCCGCCTTTAAACGCGCGCGCGAATCTTATGGCTATAACGGTGACTACTTTCTGGTTTATCCGATCAAGGTTAACCAGCATCGCCGCGTGATTGAATCGCTGATCCACTCCGGCGAGCCGCTGGGCCTGGAAGCTGGCTCCAAGGCCGAGCTGATGGCGGTACTGGCGCACGCCGGTATGACCCGCAGCGTGATTGTCTGTAACGGTTATAAAGACCGTGAATATATCCGCCTGGCGCTGGTGGGCGAAAAGATGGGCCACAAGGTCTATCTGGTCATCGAGAAAATGTCCGAAATCGCCATCGTGCTGGAAGAGGCCGAGCGGCTGAACGTGGTGCCGCGTCTCGGCGTGCGCGCGCGTCTGGCTTCGCAGGGCTCCGGTAAGTGGCAGTCCTCCGGCGGCGAAAAATCCAAATTTGGCCTCGCGGCGACCCAGGTTCTGCAGCTGGTTGAAATTCTGCGCTCAGCCGGGCATCTGGACAGCCTGCAGCTGCTGCACTTCCACCTTGGCTCGCAGATGGCCAATATTCGCGATATCGCCACCGGCGTACGTGAATCGGCGCGTTTCTACGTCGAGCTGCATAAGCTGGGCGTGAATATTCAGTGCTTCGACGTTGGCGGCGGTCTCGGCGTCGACTATGAAGGGACCCGTTCGCAGTCCGACTGCTCGGTGAACTACGGCCTGAACGAATACGCCAACAACATCATCTGGGCGATTGGCGATGCCTGTGAAGAGAACGGCCTGCCGCACCCGACGGTGATCACCGAATCCGGCCGCGCGGTCACGGCGCACCACACCGTGCTGGTATCGAATATTATCGGCGTTGAGCGTAACGAATATACCGAGGCGACCCCGCCCGCGGAAGACGCCGCGCGTCCGCTGCAAAGCATGTGGGAAACCTGGCAGGAGATGCAGGAAACCGGCAATCGCCGCTCGCTGCGCGAATGGCTGCACGACAGCCAGATGGATCTGCACGATATTCATATCGGCTACTCCTCCGGCACCTTTAATCTTCAGGAGCGCGCCTGGGCCGAGCAGCTGTATCTCAATATGTGCCATGAAGTGCAGAAACAGCTCGATCCCAGCAACCGCGCGCATCGTCCGATTATCGACGAACTGCAGGAGCGTATGGCGGATAAGATCTACGTCAACTTCTCCCTGTTCCAGTCGATGCCGGACGCCTGGGGTATCGATCAGCTATTCCCGGTGATGCCGCTGGAAGGGCTGAATATGGTGCCGGAACGCCGCGCGGTGCTGCTGGATATCACCTGCGACTCCGACGGCGCGATTGACCACTATGTGGATGGCGACGGTATTGCGACCACCATGCCGATGCCGGAATACGATCCGGATAACCCGCCGATGCTGGGCTTCTTTATGGTAGGCGCCTACCAGGAGATCCTCGGCAATATGCACAACCTGTTCGGCGATACGGAAGCCGTCGACGTGTTTGTCTTCCCTGACGGCAGCGTCGAAGTGGAGCTGTCTGATGAAGGGGATACCGTCGCGGATATGCTGCAGTACGTGCAGCTCGATCCGAACACGCTGTTGACCCAGTTCCGCGATCAGGTGAAAAAGACCGATCTCGACGCTGACCTGCAGCAGCAGTTCCTTGAAGAGTTCGAGGCCGGTTTATACGGCTACACTTATCTGGAAGACGAGTGATCTATGCCCTCTCCGTAGCGGAGAGGGAAGAGGGAGAGAGAGGCCTGGTTCGCCACTTGCCAGACTCACTTGAACGCGTAGACATTTACGGCGATAATTCGGCCAACTAAGCAGTAAACTCATTCAAACCCTTCCTCGTCGGGCCTAACGACGCGGAAGGGTTTTTTTATATTTGTATTTCAATACAACGACTGTAAAAGAGGTCATACCCATGAGCACCTTAGGTCATCAATACGATAACTCCCTGGTATCCAACGCATTTGGTTTTCTGCGTCTACCGATGAATTTCATGCCGTACGACAGCGATGCGGACTGGGTCATCACCGGCGTACCGTTTGATATGGCGACCTCCGGACGCGCGGGCGGCCGTCATGGCCCGGCGGCGATCCGCCAGGTGTCGACGAACCTTGCGTGGGAGCACAATCGCTTCCCGTGGAATTTTGACATGCGCGAGCGCCTGAACGTCGTGGACTGCGGCGATCTGGTTTACGCCTTCGGCGACGCGCGTGAAATGAGTGAAAAGCTGCAGGCCCATGCGGAAAAACTGCTGGCGGCAGGGAAACGCATGCTCTCTTTTGGCGGCGACCACTTTGTGACGCTGCCGCTGCTGCGCGCTCATGCGAAGCACTTTGGCAAAATGGCGCTGGTGCATTTCGACGCCCATACCGATACCTACGCCAATGGCTGCGAATTTGACCACGGCACCATGTTCTACACCGCGCCCAACGAAGGCCTGATCGATCCGCATCATTCGGTGCAGATCGGTATCCGTACCGAGTTTGATAAAGACAACGGCTTCACGGTGCTGGATGCGGGCCAGGTCAACGATCGCAGCGTTGACGATGTGATTGCGCAGGTGAAACAGATCGTCGGCGATATGCCGGTGTACCTGACCTTTGATATCGACTGCCTGGATCCGGCGTTTGCCCCGGGTACCGGTACGCCGGTGATCGGCGGCCTGACTTCCGATCGTGCGATCAAGCTGGTGCGCGGCCTGAAGGATCTGAACATCGTCGGCATGGACGTGGTGGAAGTTGCTCCGGCCTACGACCAGTCCGAAATCACCGCCCTGGCGGCGGCGACGCTGGCGCTGGAAATGCTCTACATTCAGGCGGCGAAAAAAGGCGAATAAGCCTCAGGCGCTCACTGCTGCTGCGCGACGCATGCGCAGCAGCAGCACGCCTCCGGCGCAAAGCGTCATCAGCTGTGATACCACCAGCACCGAGAATCCCGAGCTTACCGATCCCGCCGACTTCATGACCATCCCCATCAGCAGCGGGATAAACGCTGCGCAGATATTGCCGATGCCATTAACAATGCCATAGGCGCTGCCGACCGCCTCGCGCGGCGCATGATGCTGCACGACCGCAGGGATCGCCGCGCCCTGCAGCCCCCAGAAAACGTTCGCCGCCAGCATAAACAGCGCCAGCATCGCCTGCTGGTGGCTGAGCATCAGCGCCAACACCGACAGAGCGGTCAGCAGGCCGCCGATAATAAACAGCACGGGCGCCTGCTCCGGGCGCATCTTATCGAGCAATACCCCGCCGAGAAATTTTGATCCCAGACTTAGCAGAAACGGAACCGCCGCCAGCAGGCCGGTGGCCTGCAACGAGAAGTGATGCTCGTCGCGTAGCCAGGCCGGTAGCCAGGCGCTGCTGCCCCACAGATAGCTGAGGGTGGCGATCTCCACCACCAGGATCCAGCCGAGCAGCGGCGTGCGCCAGGCGAGAGTAAAGGTTTGGATAATACCGGGCTTCGCGCGGCGTTCATTGACGACAGGGGCGGGCAGAAAGCGCCAGATTAATCCGCCGCCGAGCAGCAGGTTCAGCAGCGCCAGGGCGTAAAACGACCCCATCCAGCCGACGTGCGCCATCAGCCAGGTGACCAGCGGAAAGCCTATCGCCAGCCCGAGCGAGACGCCGAGGGCCGTCACGGCGTTAGGTTTACCAACCTCATCGGCGGCGAAGCTATCGCTGATAAAGCGGGTTTTCAGCGAGAATAGCGGCCCCTCGGCAACGCCGAGAACGATGCGCGCGATTAACATTCCCAGCAGCGAGCCCAGCAGCGGCGAAACCGCGCAAACCAGCGCCCATATTGCTACGCTGCTTAACAGTCCCTGGCGATAGTTGAGCCTGCTTTCTATAAGCGGAGTTAATATTAATGCCGAGAAACCATAACCCAGGAGAAAGCATGTCATCAGCATGCCTTGTAACATTCTGTTTTCATTTAAATGAAAGTGAGCGGCGAATTCGGGGTTCAGGATCATTACCGAGATATTTACCCGATCGACGTAAGAAATAATTATTAACAAAAGTAATGCGATAGTACCTTGCCATCTTGCCGCCATGTTTTACCTCTTTTTTAAATTTAATACATTTTGGTTATTATTTTTTTTACGCCGGAAATAATCACCTGACTAAAATGGTTTACCTGTGAAACTCTTTGTTTTTTAAGGTTTAAATAGCGAGTCGTTTCATATGTGAAACAGCATATTTTACCTTTGTGCTCATTTCTAACGATCATTGTGAAAAGAAGTCAACAGGTGCATTTCATTTTTGAAGAGATAGCGTTATTTATAATGAAAGGGCACTTTAAATATCATCATTTCATCTGGCTGCTTTTTTTCGTGATCAATTCCACAGTTAGCTAATTAAAAGGCCATTCATTAACAATTTAATCACATTAGCGCTTGACGAAAGATTCATCGCTTTTATATTGACCGTATTAAATAAGAAACAGAGTTTCATATATGAAACAGAGCCCGGAGGAATGCGATGAGCTGGATTGGCGTGTGTGACGCGGAGCAAGTACAGGAAGATTTCCCCTATAGCGGCAGTATCGACGGTAAAGAAATCGGTATCTATCTGATTGATGGCGAATATTACGCGCTGGAAGACGTTTGTCCCCACGCTTATGCGCTGCTGAGCCAGGGCTTTGTTGAAGATGGCAAGGTGGAGTGCCCGCTGCATGAAGCGGTATTCGACGTCAAAACCGGCCAGTGTCTGTACGGCCCCGGCGGCCGCAGCCTGCATCGTTACCCGGTGCGGGTATACGACAAGCAGATCCAGATTTCTTTTATCGAGGAGAACGTGGCATGAGCGAATCCCTGGACTTTAACCCGGCGTTGCCGGAAAGCCGTCAGTTCACGCCGCCGGCGGAAGGCGGAAACGGCAATATTCACAAGCCCGGCGACTACCCCAATCTGATCTGGCAAACCCGCAGCCGGGTGCCGGAAAGCTGGGAACTACAGCTTATCGCCACCCTGGAAACGCTCTTTGAGCAGGGCGCGGAAACCCTCGGCGAACTGGTGAGCGGCCTGAACGGCGTCAGAATGTACGACCAGCAGGGCGAACCGTGGAGCGAAAGCAGCTTCCAGGCATTTCTGCAGGTAAACGGATACTGAGGACACAGCGATGACGACAACGGTGCAGAACTATCTTGATAAAGGGTTACGCGGCCTGTGGTATCCGGTGCTGGCGAGCTGGGAAGTGCAGTCGGCTCCGGTGGGCATTACCCGCCTCGGCGAACAGATCGTGGTCTGGCGCAATAAAGACGGCCAGGTGCAGGCGCTGGAAGACCGCTGCCCGCACCGCGGCGCGCGCCTGTCGATGGGCTGGAACCTGGGCGATCGCATCGCCTGCTGGTATCACGGCGTGGAAGTGGCCGGCAACGGCGAAGTGAAAGACGTCCCGGCGGTTGACCGCTGCCCGCTGGTGGGTCAGCAGTGCGTTCGCAGCTACAGCGTTCAGGAAGCGCACGGCGCTATTTTTCTGTGGTTTGGCGTCACCGCCGACCAGCAGCCTGATGAGCTGAACTTTCCGCAAGAGCTGGCCGATAGCGACAAATATAGCAACTTCCTGTGTACCGCGGCGTGGAAATGCAACTACCAGTACGCCCTGGAAAACGTGATGGACCCGATGCACGGCACCTATCTCCACTCCTCCTCGCACTCGATGGCGGAAGGCGATCGCAAAGCCGACATGGTGCTGCAGCCGACGAAAACCGGGTTTATTTTTGAGAAGAAAGGGCAGGTTGGCGTTAACTTCGACTGGGTTGAACTGGGCAACAGCGGGGCCTACTGGATGCGCCTCTCTATTCCGTACAAAAAGCGCTTTGGACCTGGCGGTCATTTCTGGATTGTCGGCATGGTGGTGCCGGAAGATAACGACAACTGCCGCGTCTTCTTCTGGCGCATCCGCGGCGTACAGGGCTGGCAGCGCGATCTGTGGCGTTTTATGTACCGCAATCGCCTGGAAAAACTGCACTGGGAAGTGCTCGAACAGGATCGCGTGGTGCTGGAAAGCCTGGCGCCGAATGCCCGCGATCGTGAATATCTTTATCAGCACGACGTCGGCCTTTCCCGCCTGCGCCGCATGATGCAGAAAGCGGCGAAAGAGCAGCTGGCGGCCCTGGAAGAGCAGCAGGGAGCCGCCTGATGAACGGCCTGCTGAACGGGAAACGTATCGTCGTCACCGGCGCGGCGCGCGGCCTGGGCTACCACTTCGCCGAAGCCTGCGCCGGGCAGGGCGCGGCGGTGGTGATGTGCGACATTCTGCGGGGCGAGCTGGCGGAAAGCGCCCATCGTCTGCAGGAAAAGGGCTACCGCATCGAATCCCACGCGATCGATCTCGCCGATAGCGAGTCAGTCGACCGGGTATTCAGCGCTATCGGCGAGCGGGGAGCGATCGACGGGTTAGTGAATAATGCGGCGATGGCCACCGGCGTCGGCGGTAAAAACATGCTCGATTACGATCCGGATCTGTGGGATCGGGTGATGACGGTTAACGTTAAAGGTACCTGGCTGGTGACCCGCGCGGCGGTGCCGCTGCTGCGCGAAGGGGCGGGGATCGTCAACGTCGCCTCGGATACTGCCCTGTGGGGGGCGCCGCGGCTGATGGCCTACGTTGCCAGTAAAGGCGCGGTGATCGCGATGACCCGCTCAATGGCCCGCGAGCTGGGGGAAAAGCGCATCCGCATAAACGCCATCGCGCCGGGGCTGACCCGCGTTGAGGCGACGGAATACGTGCCTGCGGAGCGCCATCAGCTGTATGAAAACGGTCGCGCGCTCAGCGGCGCGCAGCAGCCGGAAGACGTCACCGGCAGCGTGGTCTGGTTGCTCAGCGATCTATCGCGGTTTATCACCGGCCAGCTGATCCCGGTCAACGGCGGTTTTGTTTTTAACTAATAAGTGAGGCGGTATGGCGAACGATCAGGAAGTGAAGTACCTGGTGCCGGGGCTTGAGCGCGGCCTGCAGCTGCTGCTGGCTTTTGGCGAACAGCATCGCGATCTGACCTTCGCCGAGCTGCACCGGCTGGTGGATATGCCGAAAGCGACCGCCTATCGCGTGGTGCAAACGCTGGAGTATATGGGCTTTCTCGAGCGTAACGCTCGCACCAACACCTTTTCGCTGGGGATGAACGTGCTGCGGCTGGGCTTTGAATATATCGCCTCGCTGGATATCGCCCAGGTGGGTCAGCCGGTTATCGAGCAGCTGCGCGATGTCAGCCAGTGCAGCAGTCATCTGGCGATCCGCGATGGCCGGGACATCATCTACATCGCTCGCGTCAGCGCGGCCGGTTCGCGGATCAACCAGGTCAGCGTCGGCACCCGGCTGCCGGTGCACTGCACCTCGCTGGGCCGCATGCTGCTGACCGATGTTTCACGCAGCGAGTTTGACCAGCTGTTCCCGAACGAGCGGCTGCCGGGCAACACGCCGGGCCAGCTGCACGATCGCGAAGCGCTGTGGCAGATGGTGCAGCAGGATAAAGCCCGCGGCTATGTGATTGGCGAGTCGTTCTACCGCCACGGCATCTCGTCGATTGTCTACCCGGTGTATGACCGCAGCGGCCGGGTGGCGGGAGTGGTCAGCATCCTGGTGCCCTCCGATGAGATCCCGCGAAGCGATCGCGAGCGGCTGCAGAACGACGTCAGCCTGGCGGCGGACAAAATTTCCGGTTTCCTGGGGTATTTGTCTCAGGCTAGCTAAATCAAACACTTAACGGCAGGCGCTTGAGTGCGTCGGGCATGTTTTACGCCCAAATTCGGGCGACTGAACGGTAAAGAGGCGACGTAAAATGAGTATTACCGGAATTGAAAAGCTGGAATTTGGCGTAGATGACCTGAACCATAGCGCCAAATTTATGCACGATTTTGGCCTGGCTGGCGATGCCAGCGGCCGCGTGTTTACCACCCTCAGCGGCGCGCGCGTCGAGCTTAACCCGATCGACAGCCCCGACCTGCCCCCAGCGTTTGAAGCCGGCAATACGCTGCGGCGTATGACCTGGGGCGTAGCGGACCAGGCGGCGCTGGAGGCGCTACGTCCAAAGCTGGAACGTCAGCCCGGCTTCCGTAGGGTTGACGGCGCGCTGGAGTGCCTCGACCCGAACGGCATGACGCTGCGGGTGCAGGTCAGCCAGCAAACGGCGGTAGAGCTTAACGTCGAGCCGATCAACCAGTGGGGCGATGTTCGCCGCATCGACACGCCGAGCCCGGTTTACGACCGCGCGCAGCCGATCAACGTCGGCCACGTGGTGTTCTTTGTTGAAGAACTGGCGGCGGTCGAAAGCTTCTATCGCGAGGTGCTCGGCTTCCAGGTGTCAGACCGCTACATCAACCGCGCGGTATTCCTGCGCTGCGGCGCGCGCGGCGGCCATCACAACCTCTTCCTGCTGCAGCTGCCGAACCGCAAACGTGGTCTGAACCACGTGGCCTTCACCGTGCGTGACATCCACGAGGTGATCGGTGGCGGCATTGCGATGAACAAAAACGCCTGGAGTACCTTTATCGGCCCCGGCCGCCACCCGGTCTCTTCGGCCTACTTCTGGTACGTCAATAGCCCCACCGGCGGCGCCTTCGAGTACTACACCAACGATGATTATCTGACGGAGAACTGGCAGCCGCGCGAGCTGGAGCACTCGTTGGTCTCCTTTACCGAATGGGCGGTGGAGGGCGGTATCGACCACGATACTCGCCGCCAGCAGAAAAAAGCGGAGGCGGTATGACGGCGCGGATTGTGATTGTCGGCGGCGGCCAGGCGGGCGGCTGGGCGGCGAAAACGCTGCGCGACGAGGGATTCGACGGTGAGATTTGCGTGGTGGCGGAAGAGGAATGGGATTTCTACGAGCGGCCGCCGCTTTCCAAAGCCGCATTGCTGGATACCGATGCGCAGCTACCGCGCTTGTTTTCGCACGAAGCGCAGCAGGCGCTGAACCTGAGCTGGTATCGTCCGCTGCGCGCGGAGCAGATCGACCGCGAGGCGAAAACGGTGCGTTTGAGCAACGGTGAACGTCTTAGTTACAACATTCTTTTAATCGCCACCGGAGGGCGAGCGCGTCTGCCGGGCGAGGCTTGGGCGGCGCACCCTCAGGTTTATACCCTGCGTCACTGGCAGGATGCGCAGCGTCTGAAAAGTCGTCTGGCGGAAAGTCAAAAACTGGCCATTGTCGGTGGCGGCTGGATTGGCCTTGAGATTGCCGCCTCGGCGCGGAAAAACGGCGTGGCGGTTACGCTGTTCGAGCAGCAGCCTGCGCTGTGCATGCGTTCGGTGAGCGGCGAGGTGTCGCAACGCTTAGCGGCAATTCATCGCGCGCAGGGCGTGGATATCCGTACCGGCTGCGGCGCGCTGGAGCTGGAAGATAATAACGGCCTGCCGGTCATTCACTGTGACGGTAAGCGCGAAATTTATGATGCGGTGGTGGTGGGGATCGGGGTCGATCTTAATCTCGAACTGGCGCGCGACGCGGGGCTGAAAACCGAGCGCGGGATCGTTGTGGATACCCAGGGGCGAACGTCGGATCCGTTCATCTTTGCTGCCGGGGATGTGGCGCAGCATCATCACTACGGCCTGTGCATCCAGTCCTGGGCCTTCGCCCAGAATCAGGCGGTGGCGACGGCAAAAGCGATGCTCAATCCCGATGCGCCAGGCTACGACGACGCGCCGTGGCTGTGGTCGGATCAATATCAGCACAATATCCAGATCCTCGGTATTCCGCAGCCGGGCAGCAGAACGATAGCGCGTGAAGATTCGCTGTACTTCTCGCTGGACGAAAACGGGCGGCTGACGCAGCTGGTGGCGTTCAACGATGCGCGTACCGTCAAGCTGGCGAAGCGCTGGATGGCGGCGGGGCGAGATTTATCCGCTGTACCGCTCGCCGACCCGGCTTTTTCACTGATGTCGTTGCGATAGCTAACCCGCACCCTTAAGGGGGAGAAATGACCACATTAGAGACTAACGCCGCGCCTGCTGAGGCGAGCGGCGAGGGCATCCGCACGCCTGAAAAAGCGGTTCGCTGGGCCATTCCGCTGTCGCTGCTGGCCTGCGTACTGCTGGCGTTCTTCGACAAGATCAGCATCGCCGCGCTGTTTTCCGATAGCCACTTCCAGCAGGCGATGGGCATCGATTTCGACACCACTCGTCTGGGCATCCTGATGAGCGCTTTCCTGCTGAGCTACGGATTTTCCTCGGTGCTGTTAAGCGGTCTGGGCGACCGTATCGCGCCGCTGCGTCTGCTTACCGGGATGATGGCGGTGTGGTGCATTTTAATGCTGGTGATGGGCTTCACCCACAACTACACGCTGATGGTGACGCTGCGAATTTTGCTGGGTATCGCCGAGGGGCCGCTGTTCCCGCTGGCGTTCGCTATCGTCCGCCATACCTTTCCGCAGCACCTGCAGGCGCGGGCCACCATGCTCTGGCTGCTTGGGACGCCGGTGGGCGCGGCGATTGGCTTTCCGCTATCGATTTGGCTGCTCAACACCTTCGGCTGGCAGAGCACCTTCTTTGTGATGGCGATGCTGACGGTGCCGGTACTGATTTTTGTGCGCATCGGGCTGCGCGGCGTCAGGCTGGAGGCGAAAGCCAGCGGCGGGCAAACGTCGCAGGAGGCGCGCCGCAGCGCCCGCCGCGAACTGTTTGTCAGCCCGCACTTCTGGATGATTTGCATCTTCAATATCGCCTTTCTCGCCTATTTGTGGGGCATCAACGGCTGGCTGCCCGGCTACCTGATTAAGGGCAAAGGTATCCATCTTGAACACGCCGGCTGGCTGTCGTCGATGCCGTTTATCGCCATGCTGCTCGGCGAAATTATCGGCGCCTGGCTGTCAGACCGCGTCGATAAGCGCGCCGCTGCCTGCTTTATTTCCCTGGCAGGTGCAGGTATTGGCCTGGCGGCGGTGATGCATTTCACCACGCCGCTGCCGGTGATCGCGGCGATGAGCTTTAGCACCTTTATGTGGGGGACCGGCGCGCCGAATATCTTCGCGCTGCTGGCCAAGGCGACCCATCCGCGAGTCAGCGCCACCGCGGGCGGAATTTTCAACGGGCTGGGAAACTTTGCCGGGGCGCTATCGCCGGCGGTGATGGGCGCGCTTATCGCCTTCACCCACAGCATGGATTCCGGGCTGATTTTTCTGGCGGTGATGGCGGCGGTGGGCTGCGTCCTGTTACTGCCGCTGCTAAGACGTTACTGAGGATAAAACGATGACTGATTCAACCGTAACCGCAAAACCGAGTCTGAAACCTGAACATCTGACGATGGAAGAGTGGGTCGAGTCGCGTATCGCGCGCTTTGAAGGCCGTAAATACGACTGGAATGCGCTGAAGTTCCAGGCGGATTTCGACCCGAAGTATCGCCGCGCGCAGATGCGCTATATCGGCACCGGCGCGACCGGCGTCGCCAGCGATAGCAATACCGTTCAGGCGGAACACTTCACCTTCTCCACCATGGTATTGCCGTCCAAATGCGAAGGCCCGCTGCACCTGCACGATGATGTGGAAGAGGTGTTCTTCATGCTCAAAGGGCAGATCACCCTGATGATCCAGGATGGCGACAGCTATACCGAGACCGTCCTGCGCGAACGCGATCTGATTTCCGTTCCGGCCGGAATCTATCGCGGACTGTTCAACCACGGCGAGGAAGAGGCGCTGATGTGCGTGATGCTCGGTACGCCAAAACCGCATATTCCGACCTACCCGGAAGATCATCCGCTGTCGAAAGTGAAGCGTAGCTAAGGAGCGATGATGACGGGTTTTCGTGAACAAGGAAGCGGTACGCCGCTGACGCTGCTGCACGGCATCAGTTCCGGCGCGGCCTCCTGGCATAAACAGATGGCGCTTCCCGGCTACCGCGTGCTGGCCTGGGATATGCCCGGTTATGGCGAAAGCCCGATGCTTACGACGGCGAGGGCGGATGCCGGCGACTACGCTGATGCGCTGGCGCGGATGCTCGACCGGGCCGGGGTGCAGAAAACCGTACTGGTCGGCCATTCGCTGGGCGCGCTGGTCGCCGCCGCTTTTGCCGCCAGGTATCCGCAGCGCGTGCGGTATCTGGTGCTGGCCGACGTCGCTCAGGGCTACGGCCAGGCGGCAGCCGCGCAGCGGGAAAAAGTCTGGCAGGGGCGTCAGCAGCAGATGGCGCTGGGCGGTGAGGCGATGGCCCTGGGGCGGGCGGCGAAGCTGCTGCGCGCCGGCGCGCGCGAAGCCGATGTGGCGACGGTTGCGGCAGGCATGCGCAGATTGCGCAGTGAAGGCTATCTCGCCGCCGCCTGGATGCTGGCGCACGACGACATCCACCGCTGGCTTGCCGATTATCGCGGCCGCTTCGCCGTGTGGTGCGGCGAGCAGGATGCTATCACCCAGCCCGAGCTGGTGCAGGGGGTGGCGCTACGCTACGGCATGCCGTACACCGCTATCCCGCAGGCCGGGCACGCCAGCTATCTCGATAACGCGACGTTTTTTAATCAACAGCTTTTACGCATAGGGGAAGAGGTGCGCGATGAATGCACAAATTGAAGGACGCGTCGCGGTGGTCACCGGCGGCTCGTCAGGGATTGGTTTCGAAACGCTGCGCCTGCTGCTGGGCGAAGGGGCGAAAGTCGCCTTTTGCGGCCGCAATCCGGACCGGCTGGCCAGCGCCCACGCGGCGCTGCTAAACGAATATCCCGCCGGGGACGTGTTTTCCTGGCGCTGCGACGTCCTGAATGAACAAGAGGTCCAGGCCTTTGCAAATGCAGTAGAAGCCCATTTTGGCGGCGCCGACATGTTGATAAACAACGCCGGCCAGGGCTATGTCGCCCATTTCGCCGATACGCCGCGCGAGGCCTGGCTGCACGAAGCCGAACTGAAACTGTTCGGGGTGATTAATCCGGTCAGGGCGTTCCAGCCGCAGCTTGAGCGGTCGGATATCGCCTCAATTACCTGCGTGAACTCGCTGCTGGCGCTGCAGCCGGAAGAGCACATGATCGCCACCTCCGCCGCCCGCGCCGCGCTGCTAAATATGACGCTAACCCTGTCGAAGGATCTGATCGGCAAAGGGATTCGCGTCAATTCCATTCTGCTGGGCATGGTCGAATCCGGGCAGTGGCAGCGCCGTTTTGCAAACCGCAGCGATAAGAGCCAGAGCTGGCCAGAGTGGACCGCCGACATCGCCCGCAAGCGCGGGATCCCGATGGCGCGGCTCGGAAAACCGCAGGAGCCGGCGCAGGCGCTGCTGTTTCTCGCTTCTCCGCTGGCTTCGTTTACCACCGGCGCGGCGCTGGATGTGTCCGGCGGCTTTTGCCGTCACCTGTAAGGAAAGATGATGAAAAAGGTGATGTTAATCGGCTACGGCGCGATGGCGCAGGCGGTCATTGAACGGCTGCCGCCGCAGGTGGCGTTAGGCTGGATCGTAGCTCGCGAGCCGCACCATGCGGCGATCCGCCAGCAGTTTGCCGGGGCGGTTGCGCCGTTGAGCGATCCGCTGCAGTGCGACCAGACGCCGGATCTGGTGCTTGAATGCGCCAGTCAGCAGGCGGTGGCGCAGTACGGTGAGGCGGTGCTGGCCCGCGGCTGGCATCTGGCGGTGATCTCCACCGGCGCGCTGGCGGATAGCCAACTGGAACAGCGCCTACGCCAGGCGGGCGGCAGGCTAACGCTGCTGGCGGGCGCGATAGCCGGTATTGATGGCCTGGCGGCGGCGAAAGAGGGCGGCCTTGAGCGCGTGACCTATCAGTCGCGTAAAAGCCCGGCCAGCTGGCGCGGCAGCTATGCCGAGCAGCTGATCGATCTTAGCGCGGTACATGAAACGCGGATTTTCTTTGAGGGCAGCGCCCGCGAAGCGGCGCGGCTGTTTCCGGCGAACGCCAACGTGGCGGCAACCGTGGCGCTGGGCGGCATTGGTCTTGATGCCACCCGGGTGCAGCTGATGGTGGATCCGACGACGCAACGCAATACCCATACGCTGCACGCCGAAGGGCTATTCGGCGAGTTTCACCTTGAACTGAGCGGCCTGCCGCTTGCCAGCAATCCTAAAACGTCGACCCTGGCGGCACTGAGCGCGGTACGCGCCTGCTGCGAACTGACATAACGCAGAGAGGCTGAGATGGACGAGTTAGACATTTTTATCGGCGGCCAGTGGCGGCGCGGCGGCGGCAACCTGATGCACAGCCGCTTTCCGGCGGATGGAGCGCTTAACGCTTCGCTATATGCGGCCAGCCTGGACGATCTGCAGGAGGCGATCGACTGCGCCGATCGCGCATGGCGGGAGCCGACGTGGCGGGCCACGCTGCCGCATCAGCGGGCAAAGATCCTGCATAAGGTCGCCGATCTGATTGAAGCGCAGAGCGACGCGTTAACCCGCAAGCAGAGCCGCGACAACGGGAAACCGCTGGCGGAAGCGCGGGGTCTGGTGATGAGCGCGGCGGGCACCGCGCGCTATTTTGCCGCCGCCTGCGAACTGCTGGAGGGCGAGCTGCCGACGCCGCGTCAGGCGGATCTGCTGACCCTGAGCCGCTATGAACCGCTGGGCGTGGTGGCGGCGATTACGCCGTGGAACTCGCCCATCGCCAGCGAAATGCAAAAAGTTGCGCCGGCCATCGCCGCGGGGAACGCGGTGATCCTCAAGCCGGCGGAAGCGACGCCGCTGATGGCGCTGGAGCTGGCGCGCATCTTTGAGCAGGCCGGGCTGCCCGCCGGGCTGCTGAGCGTGCTGCCGGGCAAAGGTTCGGTGATTGGCGATGCGCTGGCTCGTCATCCTAAGGTGCGCAAAATTTCCTTTACCGGCGGCACCGCTACCGGGCGGCATCTGGCGCACGTGGCGGCGGAAAAACTGATCCCGGCGTCGCTGGAGCTGGGCGGCAAATCGCCGACCATCGTGCTGGAAGATGCCGATATTGAACAGGCGGCGCGGGGTATCTGCTACGGCATATTCAGCTCCGGCGGCCAGGCCTGCATCGCCGGATCGCGTCTGTTCATTCATGAGAAAGTCTATCCGCAATTAATGGCCCGGCTGCTGGAATTAACCCGCGGACTGCGGGTGGGCCATCCGTTTAGCGCCGACACCCACGTCGGACCGCTGATTAACGATAAGCATCGCCAGAGCGTGCTGGCGTATGTCGAACTGGCGAAGCGCGAAGGCGGTAGCGTGCTGTGCGGCGGCGAGATCCCGGCGGATCCGGCGCTGGCGGCGGGCAGCTACTTCCTGCCGACGATCGTCGAGGGACTGAACAACCAGGCTCGCGTCTGTCAGGAAGAGATCTTCGGGCCGGTGCTGGTGGCGCTGCGCTTTAGCGATGAAGCGGCGCTGATCCGCGAGGCCAATGACTCCGTCTTCGGGCTGGCGGCGGGGATCTGGACGCGCGATACCGGCCGCGCTCTGCGCCTGAGCGAACAGCTGGAGGCCGGTACGGTGTGGATCAACACCTATAAGGTTTTCTCTATTTCCACCCCGTTTGGGGGCTTTAAAGAGAGCGGCCTGGGCCGCGAAAAAGGTATCCAGGGTCTGAAGGCCTGGATGCAGCAGAAGAGTATTTATCTGGCGACGGGTAATAGCGTCAACCACTGGTGCGATTGAGAGAAGGGTGAGCAATGAGCGAAATGATAACCGTCGGCGACGCCATCGCCAGAACGCTGGAGCAGTATCATGTTGAAGCCATGTATGGCGTCATCTCTATTCACAATCTGCCGATCGCCGATGCCGTCGGCCAGCGGGAAAAAATCCGCTTCGTCCCGGCGCGCGGGGAGGCGGGATCGGTGACCATGGCTGACGCCCACGGGCGTTTTTCCGGGCTCGGCGTGGCGTTGACCAGCACCGGGGCCGGGGCGGGCAACGCCGTCGGCGCGCTGGTTGAAGCGATGAACGCTGGCACGCCGCTGCTGCACCTCACCGGCCAGGTTGAAAAAGCCTGGCTGGATGCCGATACCGGGTTTATTCACGAAACTCGCGATCAGCTGACCTTCCTGAAGGCCAGCTCAAAGCGCGCTTATCGCATCAGTAGCGCCAATCAGGCGGTCGCTCTCCTGCATAAAGCGATTCAGGAGGCGCAGACGCCGCCTTGTGGCCCGGTCTCGGTTGAAATTCCGATTGATATTCAGAGCGCCAAAATACCGCTTTCGCTGCTGACCGCGCCGTTGAGACGCGCTTCGGCTGTGGCGCCGGAATCGTCGATGGTTGATACGCTGTGGGCGCAGCTTAAGCAGGCGAAGCGGCCGCTGCTGTGGCTCGGCGGCGGCGCCTTAGAGAGCAGCGAGGCGGTGAAGGCGCTGGCGGATGCCGGGATGACGGTGATTTCCAGCACCCACGGCCGCGGCATTCTGCCGGATGGCCACCGTGCCAGCCTGCGCGCATTTCACAATTCGCCGTCGGTTGAAGCGTTGATTTCACACTGTGATTTCACACTTGTCGCCGGTTCACGGTTGCGCAGCAACGAGACGCGTTCGTGGACGCTGGAGCTGCCCGCGCCGCGGGTGCAGATTGATATCGACCCGGCGGCGGCCAGCCGTAACTACCTGATGGACAATACGCTGGTGGCGGACTGCCGCGCGTTATTAGGCGCGCTGGCGGAACGAGCGCAGGGGCGCATATGGGGCGACGCGCGCTGGGATAGCCAGATAAAAGAAGCGGTGGCGATCGCGGAGCAGGGGCTGCGCGAGCAGTGCGGCGATTACGCCAGATTAAGCGACGCTATCGCGCAGGCGCTGCCGGAGAGCGGCATCCTGGTCCGCGATATTACCGTATCCGGTAGCCTGTGGGGCAGCCGCCTGTTTCGCGCCCACGGTCCGCTGATGAATATTCACTCGCTGGCCGGGGCTATCGGTATGGGGCTGCCGATGGCGATCGGTACCGCTATTGCCAATCCGCAGCGTAAGGTGGTGGGGCTGGTCGGCGACGGCGGCCTGAGCCTGAACCTCGGTGAACTGGCGACGCTGGCTCAGGAAAAGGCTAACGTGACGCTGCTGATTATGAACGATGGCGGCTACGGCGTGATGCGCGGTATCCAGGATAAGTATTTTGGCGGCCGCCAGTATTATAACGAGCTGCATACGCCAGACTTTACGCTGCTGGCACAGGCCATCGGTCTGCAGGCGTGGAGCGTCGATCGGGCGGAGGATTTCCAGGCGGTGATGACCGAAGCGCTGGCGATGCCGGGGCCGTCGGTAGTGGAGGTGAAAATGGGTGAAATTGGCGCGCTGCGCTTTGCCGGCCCGCCGCAGAAGACGCTGTACTAATCTGGCGGCGAGCCCGCATGCCGCCTCCGGGGGAAACGCCCGGCTTGAGGGCCCATACCCTCTTCTTACCGGGAGAGGGGTGGAGACTCCGCAGGGCGTTCCTCTTCACTATAAACAGTGAGAGTCCGCCGGGGCTTACTTAATCCCGTCGGCCTTCATGCGATCGCGGATATGCTGAGCGCGTGCTTCCGATGCCGGGTGGTCATCAAACATGGAGCTTTGGCGTCCGGCTTCCAGCTTCGCCAGTTTCTCGAAGCTGGTGGCAAGTCCTGCCGGATTAATGCCGCGCTTGCGCAGCAGATCGTACGAGTAGTCGTCCGCTTCCGATTCCTGACGCTGGGAGAACTGCGAGTTCACCAGCTTCTCGCCCAGATCGCCCAGCTGCGACTGCGACAGGCTGCCGACGATGCCGCCCGCGGAGGCCGCCGCCGCGCGTACCGCGTTGGTGCCCAGCGCTACCTGCATCCCTTTCTTCACGTGGCCCAGCGCGACGTGACCCATTTCGTGGCCGATAACCGCTTCGACTTCATTATCATTCATCAAATCCATCAGTCCGCTGTAAACGCGGATGCAGCCGTTAGCCATGGCGAAGGCGTTAACGTCTTTAGTTTGATACACCTTGTAGTTCACCGGCTGGCCGTTGATGTTGTCCCCCAGCGCGGCGGCGATTTTACTCAGGCGTTTGCTGTATTCACTGCTGGCAGGCGCGATAGTCGCTTTCGCATCCATCTCCTGACAGGCTTTGTCGCTTAAGGTTTTCACCTGCTCGTCGCTGAGCGAATAAGCCTGGAAAGCCTCCGCGCCGGAGCTAAGCAGGCCGTTGGAATCCATGTTCTGGCATCCGGTAAGCGTCGCTGCGATCCCAAGGGCAAGAAGAGCTGAGCGAATTTTCATTTTTTTATCTTCCACAATCTTATGGTTATTTATCCGAAAAAACGGCGATGGCTGCCTGCCGTATCCTGTGCAAATTATAAATACTATATGAGAATGCGGGCGAGAGGATTACGCCGTAGCACAACGTGTTCCAGAGATTTCTTAAACGGCAAAAGGATGCTCCATGTACATGCTTTGCCGCTTAGGTTACATTGTTCACACTTTTTTCCGGCGTAGCCCAAAACGCGCTGTCGTCAAGTCGTTGCGGGCATGGCCTTCATTATCCGATCTGGAGTCAAAATGTCCTCACGTAAAGAGCTTGCTAACGCTATTCGTGCGCTGAGCATGGACGCAGTACAGAAAGCCAAATCCGGTCACCCGGGTGCCCCGATGG